>NZ_WNXE01000601.1:0-1005 GCF_010993615.1 Arhodomonas sp. KWT
ATCGGCATCGAGGCGCCGGCGCTGCCGCACCGCCGCCGCGCGGGTGACCGCGGGACCTATCAGGATTACTACACGCCGGAGACCCGGGCGCTGGTGGCCCGGCACTACGCCGAGGACATCGAGCGCTTCGGCTACCGCTTCGGCGACGGGGACTGACCCGGCGCGTCCCGCCGGGTCAGCGCTCCACCAGCCAGCGGCCGCGGTCGGCGAAGCGCTTGTACGGGTTGCGCACGCCCTCGGGCTGGCGGGAGAAGCGGCGGTAGCTCCACAGGTACTGCTCCGGCTGCTCGCGGACCGCCGCCTCGATGGTGTGGTTGAGGGCGGTCGCGGCGGTGGCCGGGTCCGGGGCGGCCACCGCCGGGTCGGCACGGCGCCAGTGCACGCGGAAGCCCCGGCCGGCGGGCAGGCGCTCGGCCCAGCCGATCACCACCGGGGCGCCGCTGCGCTCGGCGATGCGGCCGAACAGGGTCATGGTCTTGGCCGGCTGGCCGAAGAAGGGCACGTGCACGCCCTCGCCGGGGGGCTGCTGGTCCGGCAGGATGCCGACGCTCTCGCCGTCGCGCAGCGCCCGCAGCAGGGCGCGCACGCCGCCGGCCCGGGCGGGGTGGAAGCGCGCACCGGTACGCGAGCGCGCCGCCACCAGCAGCGATTCCAGCCACGCCTGGCGTGGCGGGCGGTAGAGGGCGTGGAGCGGGGTGCGCTGCGCGACCCACGCCTGGAGTAGCTCCCAGGCACCGAGGTGGGGCGCGATGATGAGCACGCCGCGGCCCTCGGCCAGGGCCTCGGTGAATACCGCCTCGCCGTCCACCTCCCGGATCAGCGCCAGGGTCTCCGTCACCGGCCGGTGCCAGATCGCCCCCAGCTCGAGCAGGTTGCACGCCGAGGACTGCAGCGCGCGGCGGGCGAGCGTGCGCTTCGCCGCCGGGGACAGCGCGGGGAAGCACAGCTCCACGTTCACGCGCACGATGCGCCGGACGTCGTTGGGGAAGCCGTCCGCGAGCGTGC
>NZ_WNXE01000602.1:0-1004 GCF_010993615.1 Arhodomonas sp. KWT
CGGTCGGCCTTGTTGAGGACCAGGATCACCGGGCGGCGCTCGGCGCAGACGACCTCCAGGGCGCGGCGCTCCGCGCGGGTGAGGTCGCCGTCGGCGACGAACACCACCAGGTCCGCGGAGGCCGCCGTACGCAGCGCGGTGGCCTCGCGGTCCTCGCCGGCGATCTCTTCCAGTCCCGGGGTGTCGTAGAGGAAGCAGTGGCCATCATCGCTGGCCCGCCAGATCGCCCGGTCCGCGGCCAGGGTCTCGCCGTGGAGGGCGCTGGTGGTGAACGCGGCACGCCCCAGCAGGGCGTTGAGCAGGGAGGACTTGCCGGCGCTCACCCGGCCGACAGCGGCGATGTAGATGTGCCCGTGCTCCAGGCGCTCGAGCATCTCGGCGACGGCCCGGTACTCGCCGTCGAGCTCGGTGCGCACCGCCTCGGGCACACGGCGGTCGGCGAGCAGCGCCTCCAGGCTCTCGCGGACCTGCAGCAGCGCGGTATCCTCGCCCGCCGGCGGGGGCATCGCGGTGTCCTCCCGCGAGGCCGCGTCGGCGGACTCATCCGTCCCGCTTCGGCGCCTCGCTGTCCAGCGCCACGCGGGCAAGCGAGCGCGCAGGCGTTCCCATATCCTCACGCAGGGTCTCCTCGAAACGTGCCAGGGCGTCGTCGGCGGCGAGCTCGCCACGGTCCTCCAGGGACACGATCAGCGCCCGCCCGGCAGTGCGGAACAGCAGCCCGTAGGCCACCGCGTGGACCGCGCCGCCAGCCAGCGTCCCCACGCCGGGGAAGGCCTTGAGGGCGTTGCCGGCGACGCCGAGCAGCAGTGGTGTCACGGTGTGCGAACGCCGGCGAACCCCGGCGATGAAGCGCTCCACACCGACCTCGCGCCAGTCCGCCTCGTACAGGGTGCACAGCTCCCGGACCATGCCCGCGGCCAGGCCGCCCTGGATGACGAGGTCGCTGCCCGGCGCCACCGCGGCCATGGCACCCACCACGGCGCGGCGGGCGTAGCGGCTGACCA
>NZ_WNXE01000603.1:0-1003 GCF_010993615.1 Arhodomonas sp. KWT
GGTGGACGGCCAGATCGACCTCGCCCTTGCCGCGGACCTTGCGGGGATCTCCACCGAGACGCTCTACCGCCTCAACCCGGGCTATAACCGCTGGGCCACGCCGCCGGACGGACCGCACCGCCTCGTGGTCCCCGCCGACCGCGCCGAGCGTTTCCGCGAGGGTCTGGCGGCGACCGCCCCGTCAGAGCGCATGCGCTGGCGCCGTCACCGGGTTGCCCGTGGCGACACCCTCGGCGAGATCGCGAGCAAGTATCACACCGACGTCTCGGTGCTCCGCGACGTCAACGACCTCAATGGCAACCTCATCCGTGTCGGCCAGGAGCTGGTGGTTCCTGTGGCCGGCCGGCCGGAGGACAGCGGCCGCCTCGCCCGCCAGACCGGCGGCGGGGGCAACCCGCCGATGCGCCACGAGGTTCAGCCCGGCGACAGCCTGTGGGCCATCGCGCGACGCTATGACGTAAGCGTGGATGACCTCACCGCCTGGAACGACCTCCCCTCGAATGCCACGCTCCAGCCCGGCGAGACCCTTGTCGTCGGCCGCGGCAGCAAGGTCGCCAAGACACCACCGGTGCGCCACACCGTCCAGTCCGGCGACAGCCTCTGGACCATCGCGCGACGCTACGACGTCACCGTGGACGAGCTCACCGCCTGGAACGACCTCGGCGCCAACGCCACCCTGCATCCGGGGCAGACGCTGGTCGTACGCCGCAACACTGGCAGCGGCGGTAGCGATCGCAGCGGCTCGGGCAATCACGAGCAGCGCGTGGTCTACACCGTGCGCAAGGGCGATTCCCTCTACCGCATCGCGCAGGCGTTCAACGTCCGCGTGGCGGACCTCCGGCGCTGGAACGCCCTCGATCAGGGCGAATACCTCCAGCCCGGCCAGCGCCTCAAGCTCCGCGTCGACCCGACGAGATAGCGATCACCGGTAGGTCGGCTGCTCCCGGCAGCGGACATCGCCGCCTGGGTGCGTCGGCATCGGGACGTTGGCTGCCAGGAGCAG
>NZ_WNXE01000604.1:0-1001 GCF_010993615.1 Arhodomonas sp. KWT
GGCAGGGCGAGGAGCGCCGCCGCGGCGGCCGCCATCAGCCCCCGCTGAGGGCGTCGATACCACGCCCGGCGGGCGTTCTTGTTGTCAGTGGATCGCATGATCAGTCACCTCCTGAGCGTCGATGGAATCGGCGGTGCCGATGGGGTCCCGTTAGTTGTTGTCGTGGCACGAGTCCACGGGGGTCCGGGACGTTCTGGGGATGCGCCTGGGGCGCGCTGCCGGGGTACGGCTCAGTCATGCTCGCCGGACTCCAGCAGAAAGCTGTTGGATACCTGTGCCTCCAGCGCCACGGTGTGGTGCTCGGAGCTGCACATGTGCTCGTACATGATCCTGCGGACCGCCTCGACGTCCTCCCTGCGGAAGGCGTCGAGCAGCTCGCGGTGGTAGTGACGGTTGTCCTCGCCGAACTGCACGCGCCGGGGGCGGTAGGTGCGCTTGAGGTCGACCAGGTCGGAGAGCAGGTCGCTGATGAAGTACACCATGAAGCGCAGCAGCGGATTGCCGCAGGCGTCGGCGATGCGGTTGTGGAAGCTGAGCTCGGCGAGGCGCAGCTCGCGCTGGCCGTCGCGCTCGAAACCGATCCGTTCGCACAGCTCGATGTTCTCAGCCATCGCCTGGAAGTCCGTCTCCGTGAGCCGGCCCACCGCGGCGGCGGCGGCCTCGACCTCCACCACCTTGCGCAGCTGGTATATCTGCCGCCCGTCGAGCTTCTGGAAGTGCAGGTAGTTACGCAGTGCCCGGGTGGCCTGCTCGACCCCGGGCTCGGCGACGTAGGCACCGCCGGCCGGGCCGGTGCGCATCACCACCAGCCCCTCGACCTCCAGTGCCTTGAGCGCCTCGCGCACCGTGCCCTTGGCGCAGCCGTAGAGGTCGATGAATTCCCGTTCCTTGGGCAGCCGGTCACCCGGGCGCAGGCCCTCGACGACGATCCAGCGCTTGACGTCCTCGACGATCAGGTCGGAGAGCTTGCGTCGGGTCGGTTTGCGCCCGGGATCCTGCAT
>NZ_WNXE01000605.1:0-1000 GCF_010993615.1 Arhodomonas sp. KWT
CGCGAGGGTCATACGGGGGAACGGGACGCCCGCACCATCGGCTTCGAGACCATCCGCGGCGGGGACATCGTCGGCGAGCACACCGTGATGTTCGCCGGCATAGGCGAGCGCGTCGAGATCACCCACCGTGCCTCCAGCCGGATGACCTTCGCCAAGGGTGCCGTGCGCGCGGCGGAGTGGGTTGCGGCACGCGAGCCCGGCCTCTACGACATGGAGGACGTCCTAGGCCTGCGTGGCTAGCGCGTCGGGCCCGCAGGGCCGGACGCTACGCCCGGCGCTCCACCTTATTTGTGCCATTGAGGCACATGCGTTTGTCCTTTGCGTCTCAATGTTTCCTGTCCACATGCCGGTAAACACTTGTTAGTCTTGACTCATCAGGACTTTTATGAAATTTCGGCATTGAATGAGGCATTGAGCATGCAACAGCAACCGCAGCACCGACCGCCCGCCCCGGCGAGCGGCTATTACTTCGCCGAGGCCCAACCGGAGCAGGACAGGGCCGTGTCGTACAGCCTGACCGCGGCTCACGGCTGGGAGTTCCTCATCGACAACCACGTACGTGAGCAGGACACCGGCGCGGAGGTGATGCACGCCGCCGTGCTGGGTGAGAACTGACGCGCGACGTCCGTTCTCGTCTCCCGTGGACCCCGGCAGGATTAGCCCCCTGCCGGGGTTTTTTGTTGCCTGGTGCCAATCGGCGGGCTGTTATCCACTTGCTGTCGGCGCCGTGTGTTCCGGCGTAGCTGTCGCGCCGGACAGGGCCGGACGGTGGTACGACATGCTGCCGTGACGGGATTTTCCTTCGGCGCAGCGGTCTTGGAATTTCACGCCGCATGAGGCAACCTGATCCCGCTCCGGTGCCCGGACGGGTGTCGCAAGAACGCCGACCGTCACCGGGGAAGGGAGCGGATAATGACCTGCCTCCAGGGAAGGTGGCCAGACATGAGCGATACCTGCCGCGCCCCGCCGTGGGGCCCTGCCTGCACCGCAGTCCCCGCTA
>NZ_WNXE01000606.1:0-1000 GCF_010993615.1 Arhodomonas sp. KWT
ATCTTTACGGACCCGACGTGGTACTGGCCGTTCCTGAACTCGATCATCTACGTGGCGATGAACACGGTCATCTCGCTCGCCGTGGCGCTGCCGGCGGCCTACGCCTTCTCGCGCTACAGCTTTCTCGGCGACAAGCACCTGTTCTTCTGGCTGTTGACCAACCGCATGGCGCCGCCGGCGGTATTCCTGCTGCCATTCTTCCAGCTCTACAAGACGGTGGGCCTGTTCGACACCCACATCGCCGTGGCCCTGGCTCACACGCTGTTCAACGTGCCGCTGGCGGTGTGGATCCTCGAGGGCTTCATGTCCGGGGTGCCGCGGGAGGTGGACGAGACCGCCTACATCGACGGCTACAGCTGGCCGCGGTTCTTCACCCTGATATTCCTGCCGCTGATCAAGGCGGGCGTCGGCGTTACTGCGTTCTTCTGCTTCATGTTCAGCTGGGTGGAGCTGCTGCTCGCCTCCCAGCTCACCAGCACGAACGCCAAGCCCATCGTCGCGGCGATGACGCGCACCCAGACCGCCACCGGCATCGACTGGGGCCTGCTTGCGGCGATCGGTGTCCTGACGGTGGTGCCCGGCGCCCTGGTGATCTGGTTCGTGCGCAAGAACATCGCCAAGGGCTTCGCCCTCGGGCGGGTGTGAATCGGAGGGAACACGCATGACTTTCACGCTGGAATGGATGCTCTGGACCACGCCCACGGCGATCTTCTTCGCGGGGGTCGCGCTGATGCTCGTGGTCTTCGGGGCGCTGGAGTTCGTCTATCCAACGGTGGAGCGCCGGGGCCTGCTGCCCATCGCCACGACCCGGGGCGATCGCCTGTTCATCGGCCTGCTGGGCAGCGCCTACATCCACCTCGCCTGGCTCGGCATCGTCGGGGCCGGCGTACTGTGGGGCGCCTCGATCGTCTCGCTGATCTTTGTCGCCGTAATGCTGCGTTACGGCTGAAACCGGCTTGGAGGGGGGTGCGGACGGCTCGGCGCGATCCGTCGGCAGCCA
>NZ_WNXE01000607.1:0-997 GCF_010993615.1 Arhodomonas sp. KWT
TACCAAGGCGATGCCGAGGCTGACCGCGGCGACGGCACGGAACACCGCAACCGTTTCGTGCCAGTGTCCGCCAAACGCCGGCTTGAGGACAAACCGCCGGGCACCGTCGGTGCCGACAGGGTCTGCGGTCACCGCCATCACGCGCACCTCCCGAGCCGTGACGGAGCCGGCCTACCGCGAACCGCACCGTATTCTAGGGAATCGCGATGGACGCGCAAGCCGTCGCTCCGGACTCAATTCTCGTCGCTGCAATGATCTGGATCAAGTCGCGGAGCTGCCGGGTGTACCGGCGGCCGGTTGCGCGGCGGCCCGCTCACCGGCACGGAAGATATTGCCGGTACCCCAGGCATGGCCGTAGATGACCTCGTAGGTGGCGGGGATGCGGCCTTCGTCGTCCCGCCCGGCCTCATAGGCGGCAATCATCGCGCGGAGCCGGCCCGGCCCGGTCAACCCGCGGGGACGGCCCGGATCAATCGCATGGGAACCGAGGGCGCGTAGCTCCCGGAGCAGGGCGCGGGGTTCCGGATAGGTGAGCGTGAAGTACTCCATGTCCATCACCGGCTCCGCCAGCCGCGCGCGGGCCATCGCATCGCCGATGTCGTGCATGTCCACCAGGGTGTTCACGCGGGCATGGGCGTCGGCACCGGCCCAGGCCGCCCTGAGCTCGGCAAGCGTGTCCGGACCGAAGCACGAGAACATGAACACGCCGCCCGGGCGCAGCACGCGCTGGACCTCGGCGAACGCCGCCGGCAGGTCCGTGACCCACTGCAACGCGAGGTTCGAGAACACCACGTCGAAGGTATCGTCGGCGATGGGCAGCGACTCGGCACGACCGGCGACGCCGCGCAGGCGGCGCCACCGCGGCGCCCGCCCCCGCGCCAGGCGCAACATCGCCGGCGCCGGGTCGAGCGCGGTAAAGCGCGCCTTGCGGTAGTGCGTCATCAGCTCGCGGGTCACCGCGCCGGTACCGGCACCGACGTCCAGCACCGTGGCCGGC
>NZ_WNXE01000608.1:0-995 GCF_010993615.1 Arhodomonas sp. KWT
GCGGGATCCCCTGGGTGACGACACCATAGTGGCTAACGGGCAAGGTACCGGACAGGGCCTTGAGCACGAGCAACCGAGAACCGCCATGGGTCGCTGGCGTGTCGTCGTCCGGGCGCATGAGCGGGATTCGGCGGCCGCGCCAGTCGGCGAAGCCGGCGAGACGGTCATGTCCCCCTTCAGGGACCGCGGTCCCCGGATCCGTGACCTCGGCCACCACTGCGGCCGGCACCAGCCACTGGACGCCCCCGACGGGGACGACGAGACAGCGAATGCTCTGTGACTCCGCCATAAGTTCAGCCCGATCCCTCGTGTTCCAGTCCGACTGCCGGGACCGCCCCGGCGAGCCACTCCGTCAGCGCCGAGGCCAGCCCCTCCGGCGTCGCGCGCCCACGTACCCTCACCCTTGCGGCCGCGGCATCCGGCATGCTGGCGACGACTGCGCTGTCCACGCTCTGGGCCCACACCGAACCGCCGACGGCATCTATCGCCCGCGCGCCTTCGGCGCCGTCTTCTCCCATGCCCGTGAATACGATCATCGCCGTATCGGCGCCGAAGCGCACGGCGACCTCCGTCGCGACGTCATCGATGCAGGGCCGAAGCAGCACACGCGACGGCGGGGCTGCGTCGCCTGCCTCCGTCAGCCGCCCTGACTGGTCGAGCACGAACGCGCGATCCACCGGGCAGACCCATGCCCGGCCCGCCGTAAGCGCGTCGCCGGGCCGGGCCTCGGCAACGGGAAAACCGGCCACCCGGCCAAGCTGGCGGGCGAGCTCGGTGGTGAACCCCCCACCGATATGCTGGGCGACCACCAGGGTCGCCGGCGGTGGCCCCTGTAGTGCGGCGAAGAACCGCCGCAACGCCGGCGGTCCGCCGCTGGAGGCCGCCAGCACGACCACCGGTGCCGGTCCCTGCTGCGGCGCCGCGGCCGGGTGCATATAGCCACGCACCTTCACCGCGATCCGCCCGAGCTCGCGCTCGTCCAGGCGCGATGCGTC
>NZ_WNXE01000609.1:0-994 GCF_010993615.1 Arhodomonas sp. KWT
CCTCCCGCGCCGCTCATCACGAACATGCGCGGGTGTGCGCATCAGGGGGGAAGACAATGAGAACCCGAACCAGCCTCTTCGTGGCCGCCGCCGTCGGTGCCACGTTCGCCACCACCGTTCAGGGCGCCGAGGTCACCGCCCCGGTCCAGGTCACCGCGACCCGGACCCCGATCACCGCGGACGACGCCCTCGCCGCCGTGGACGTCATCACCCGTGAGGACATCGAGGAGCGCCAGCCCGCCGACGCCGTCGAGCTGCTGCGCGATATGGCCGGCGTATCCATCAGCCGCAACGGCGGGCGCGGCAAGTCCGCCAGCGTCTATCTTCGCGGCACCGAGAGCGATCACACCCTGGTTCTGATCAATGGCGTGCGCATGGGCTCGGCGACCCAGGGCAGCACCCCGCTGGAGCAGATCCCGGTCAGCCAGATCCGGCGTATCGAGGTGGTCCGCGGCCCCCGGGCGAGCCTCTACGGCGCGGACGCCATCGGCGGCGTGATCCAGATCTTCACCGACCGCGATTCCACCCACGCCCGGGTCGCCGCCGGCAGCCAGCACACCTGGGAGGCCGGTGTCGGCGTCGCCCGGGAGATCGGCCGCGGCGGCTTCGGCATCAATCTCTCCGGCGAGTCCACGCAGGGTTTCGACGCCACCGACGAGCGGGCATTCAGCCACGAGCCGGACCGCGACGGCTACGACAGCCGTTCGCTGAGCGCCACCGGCCACTACGATGTCACTGATGCCCTGAGCCTCCGCGGCCAGGTGATGCGCACCGAGGGCGACAACGAGTACGACGCCGGCACCGACGAGACCGTGCAGCAGTCGGTCAACGCCACCGCCGACTGGCGCATCTCCGGGATGTGGCGCTCGCAACTGTCCGTGGGCCGCGCGCTGGACGACTACGACCTGCGCCCGGAAACCGACGACCGCTACACCACCACCCGGGACAGCGTCACCTGGCAGAACGATCTCTTCCTCTCGGAGGACCTGATCAC
>NZ_WNXE01000060.1:0-7741 GCF_010993615.1 Arhodomonas sp. KWT
GAGCACCGACGCCCGCACGGTCACCCTGGAGGTGGACGGCCACAGCGTGACCGTGCCCGCCGGCACCTCGGTGATGCGTGCGGCGATGACGGCGGACATCGCGATCCCCCGGCTGTGCGCCACCGACAGCCTGGAGCCGTTCGGCTCCTGCCGGCTGTGTACCGTGGAGATCGAGGGGCGCAAGGGCTACCCCGCCTCCTGCCACACCAACGTCGAGCCGGGGATGGTGGTGCGCACCCAGACGCCGGCGCTGGAGAAGCTGCGCCGCGGGGTCATGGAGCTGTACATCTCCGATCACCCCCTGGACTGCCTGACCTGCTCGGCCAACGGCAACTGCGAGCTCCAGGACATGGCCGGCGCGGTGGGCCTGCGCGAGGTGCGCTACGGCTACGACGGGGCGAACCACCTGGACGCCCCGGTGGACGACTCCAACCCGTATTTCAGCTTCGACCCGAGCAAGTGCATCGTGTGCTCGCGCTGCGTGCGCGCCTGCGAGGAGGTGCAGGGCACCTTCGCGCTGACCATCGACGGGCGCGGCTTCGACTCCGTGATCAGCGCCGGCACCGCCGAGGATGACTTCCTCGACTCCGAGTGCGTCTCCTGCGGCGCCTGCGTGCAGGCCTGCCCCACCGCGACCCTGCAGGAGAAGACCATCGTCGAGCATGGTCAGCCCGAGCGCAGCGTGATCACCACCTGCGGCTATTGCGGCGTGGGCTGTTCGTTCAAGGCGGAGCTGCGCGGTGACCAGGTCATCCGCATGGTGCCCTACAAGGACGGCCAGGCGAACCACGGCCACTCCTGCGTGAAGGGGCGTTTCGCCTGGGGCTACGCCACCCACCCGGACCGGATCACCACACCGATGATCCGCGAGCGCATCACCGACGCCTGGCGCGAGGTGAGCTGGGAGGAGGCCATCGATTTCGCCGCCGGGCGTATCCGCGGCATCCAGGCGGAGCACGGGCGCGGGGCGGCCGGGGCGATCACCTCCTCGCGCTGCACCAACGAGGAGACGTACCTGGTGCAGAAGCTCGCCCGGGCGGTGTTCGGCACCAACAACGTCGACACCTGCGCGCGGGTGTGCCATTCACCCACGGGCTACGGTCTGAAGACCGCCTTCGGCACCTCCGCCGGCACCCAGGACTTCGATTCGGTGGAGGACTCCGACGTCATCCTGGTCATCGGCGCCAATCCCACGGACGCCCATCCGGTGTTCGCCTCGCAGATGAAGCGCCGGCTGCGCGAGGGCGCGCGGCTCATCGTGGTGGACCCGCGCCGCATCGACCTGGTGCGTACGCCCCACGTCGAGGCCGACTACCACCTCCAGCTCCGCCCGGGCACCAATGTCGCGCTGGTTAACGCCCTGGCCCACGTGATCGTCACCGAGGGTCTGGCGGACGAGGCCTTCGTCGCCGAGCGCTGCGAGTCCGAGGCGTACGCCGACTGGCGGGAGTTCATCGTGCGCCCGGAGAACGCCCCGGAGGCGGTGGAAGGGGTTACCGGCGTGCCCGCGGAGGCACTGCGCGGTGCCGCCCGGCTCTACGCCACCGGGGGCAACGCCGCGATCTACTACGGCCTCGGGGTGACCGAGCACAGCCAGGGCTCGACCATGGTCATGGGCATGGCCAACCTGGCCATGCTCACCGGCAACCTGGGGCGGCGCGGTGTCGGTGTGAACCCGCTGCGCGGGCAGAACAACGTCCAGGGCTCCTGCGACATGGGTTCCTTCCCCCACGAGTTCCCGGGCTACCGGCATGTCGCCAACGACGAGGTGCGCGGGGTCTTCGAGCGCGAGTGGGGCCTGTCCCTGGACAACGAGCCGGGGCTGCGGATCCCCAACATGATCGACGCCGCCATCGCCGGCAGCTTCAAGGCGCTCTACATCCAGGGCGAGGACATCCTCCAGTCCGATCCGAACATCAAGCACATCGCCGCCGGGCTGGAGAACATGGACTGCGTCATCGTCCAGGATCTCTTCCTCAACGAGACGGCGAGCTATGCCCACGTCTTCCTGCCCGGCTCGACTTTCCTGGAGAAGGACGGCACCTTCACCAACGCCGAGCGCCGGATCAACCGGGTGCGCCGCGCGGTGGCGCCGCCGGGGGGCATGGCGGACTGGGAGATCACCCTGGCCCTGGTCCGGGCGCTGGGCTCGGAGATGGACTACGGCCATCCCTCGGAGATCATGGACGAGATCGCCCGCACCACGCCCACCTTCACCGGCGTGACCTACGAGAAGCTCGAGCGCCTGGGCAGCATCCAGTGGCCGTGCAACGAGACCCATCCGGAGGGTACACCGACCATGCACGTGGACACCTTCGTGCGTGGCCAGGGGCAGTTCATGCTCACGCCCTACATCCCCACGGAGGAGCGCAGCAACCGCAGATTCCCGCTGCTGCTCACCACCGGGCGGATCCTCTCGCAGTACAACGTTGGGGCCCAGACCCGGCGCACGGACAACCGGGTCTGGCACGCTGAGGACCGCCTGGAGATCCACCCCCACGACGCTGAGCAGCGCGGCATCGGCGACGGCACCCGGGTCGCGGTGCGCAGCCGGATCGGCGAGACCACGCTGCGGGCGCTGATCACCGACCGCGTGCCGCCGGGGGTGGTCTATACCACGTTCCACTTCCCCGAGACCGCGGCCAACGTGGTGACCACGGAGCAGTCCGACTGGGCGACCAACTGCCCCGAGTACAAGGTCACCGCGGTGGAGGTCACGCCCAGCGTCACCGACTCCGAGTGGCAGGCGCACTACCGCGAGCACCGCGAGCGGACCCTAGGCCTGCCCGCCGAGTCCGTGGAGACCGCGGACGGCGCCGTGGTCGCCGCGGCGGGGGCGGGCCGGTGAGCGCCCGCCCTGCTACCGGACGGCCCGGCCGCGTCCCCGTGGACGTGCCGGTGGTCACCGACGACGCCGCGGCCGGGCCGCCCCGCGCGGCGCCGTATCGCGAGGTCCCCGTGGCCCGCTGGTCCGGCGGGGCCCGGGCCGAGGGCCTCCGGCGGGTCCCCGAGGAGGTGCCGGTGGCGGTGCGGGTGGACTGCGCGGACTACGCGGTGATGCTCGCCAGCCCCACGGACCTGGAGGACTTCGGCGTCGGTTTCCTCTACACCGAGGGCGTCATCGACGGCCCCGGGGATATCGCCGCGCTGTCGCACAGCGAGCACGACGAGGGCATCGTCCTGCGCGTCGAGCGGTGCGCCGGTGCCACACCGATCGCCGAGGTCCGCGAGGGCGGGCGCCGCATTGCCGGCGCCACCGGCTGCGGGCTCTGTGGGGTGGAGGCCCTGAGCGACGCGGTACGCCCGGTGCGGCGTGTGCCCGCCGCCGCGGCAGTGGACGCGGCGGCGGTGCATCGCGCGGTGGCCGGGCTGCGCGAATGGCAGCCCCTGAACGCGAGCACCGGCGCGTTGCACGCCGCGGCCTTCGCCGCCGCCGACGGCACGATCGTGATCGCGCGGGAGGACGTCGGCCGTCACAACGCGCTGGACAAGCTCGCCGGCGCGCTGCTGCGCGACGGCATCGACCCCGGTGACGGCTTCGTGGTGATGACCAGCCGCTGCAGTTACGAGCTGGTCCAGAAGGCCGCCCGGCTGGGTACCGGGACGCTGTGCACGGTCTCGGCGCCGACGGGGCTGGCCATTCGCCTCGCGGGCGAGGCCGGCATGACCCTAATCGCCCAGGCACGGGGCGATGGCTTCAGTGTGCTCACCGGCCGCGTCGCGGATGCCGCCACGGGTGGGCGGTGATCCGCCCGGGCAGAGACGGGACCACCAAAGGACGCCTTATGCATACCGACAAGCTCGTGCGCATGGCCAACGAGATCGCCGCCTACTTCGAGGCCTATCCGGAGGATCGGGCCCGGCGCGAGATCCTGGGCCACATCCGGGCCTTCTGGGAGCCGCGCATGCGCTCGGCGCTGGGCGAGCACGCCCGCGCGGGCGGTGACGGGCTCCGCCCGCTGGCGCACTGGGCGGCTGAGCAGTTGTAGCGGCGCCCCGCCGCAGGCCGGTCGTGGCAGCCCGGGCGGTCCCGCCGGGGCCGCCGCTGCCGGTCGTTCAGGGGGAGACAACAAACAGGCCACAGGCCAACCAACTGCCAAAAGCGCAGCGGAGGAGAGAGATCATGAGCGGCACCGACGCAGGGTTCCTGTCGAAGGAGCGCATCACCGCCCCACGCAACTTCAACCGATGGCTGATACCGCCCGCCGCCCTAGCGGTGCACCTGTCCATCGGCCAGGTCTATGCACTCAGTGTGTTCAATCTGCCGCTGACCCGGGTCGTCGGCGTTACCGAGCAGACCCCGGCGGACTGGCGTCTCACCAGCCTTGGATGGATATTCAGCATCGCCGTGCTGGTGCTCGGCCTGGCGGCGGCCTTCGGCGGTCACTGGGTCGAGCGGGTGGGCCCGCGCAAGGCCATGGCGGTGAGTGCCGTGACCTTCGGCGGCGGCTTCCTGGTCTCGGCGCTCGGCGTACAGACCCACCAGCTGTGGCTGCTGTATCTGGGCTACGGCGTGCTCGGCGGTATCGGCATCGGCTTCGGCTATGTCTCGCCGGTCTCCACCCTGATCAAGTGGTTCCCCGACCGGCGCGGCCTGGCCACCGGCATGGCGATCATGGGCTTCGGCGGCGGCGCGATGCTCGCCTCGCCCATGTCCGTGGCGCTGATGGACTACTTCTCCACGCCGGACTCGGTGGGCGTGGCGGGGACGTTCGTGGTCCTCGGCATCGTCTACTTCATCGCCATCGGTTTCGGCGCGCTGATCGTGCGTGTGCCGCCGGAGGGCTGGAAGCCCGAGGGCTGGGACGGCGAGGTCGCCGGCGGCTCCGGCAAGGCGAGCCTGGTCACCGACGGCCACGTGCACATCAACCAGGCGATGAAGACCCCGCAGTTCTACCTGATGTGGGCGGCGCTGTTCCTCAACGTCACCGCCGGCATCGGTGTGCTCGGCCAGGCCTCGGCGATGAGCCAGGAGATGTTCCCCGGGGTGATCACCGCCGGCGCGGCGGCGGGCTTCGTGGGCATGCTCAGCCTGTTCAACATGGCGGGCCGGTTCTTCTGGGCGTCGCTGTCCGACCGCATCGGCCGCAAGACCACCTTCAGCACGTTCTTCATCCTCGGCATGGTGCTGTTCGCGCTGGTGCCGCAAACCGGGCATCTCGGCGCGGTGACGCTGTTCGTGATCGGCTACATGGTGATCATCAGCATGTACGGTGGCGGCTTCTCCACGATCCCCGCCTACCTCGCCGATGTGTTCGGCACCCGGTTCGTCGGCGGCATCCATGGCCGCATCCTCACCGCCTGGTCGGCGGCGGGCGTGGTCGGCCCGACGCTGGTGAACTACATCCGCCAGTACCAGATCGACCAGGGCGTGGCCAAGGCGGACGCCTACACCATCACCATGTACATCATGGCGGGGCTGCTGTTCGTCGGCCTGCTGTGCAATCTCAAGATCCGCCAGATGGCGGACCATCACCTCATGGACGAGGAGGCCGAACCCGTTCGTCCGGCCCGTGGTGGCCCGACGGTTGCGGCGAGTGCCCAGAACTGAATAAATCCCCGGAGGAGGACTACCCATGGCCAACGGCAATGGTGAACACCGTGTACAGCTGACCGTCACCTGGCTGGTCGTGCTGATTCCGCTCGTCATCGGGGTCGCTTCGACCCTGTCCAAGGCGGTCAAGCTGTTCTGAGACGTCGCACACCCGGCGGGGCGGCACCGCCGCCCGCCGGGCCGTCATCACGAAGGCGCTCGCCTGCGGGCGATCGCCGCTTGGCATGCACAGGCGCCACCGGCGCCCGGAGGGGCCGACCAGGGCATCCATGGACATCCGACAGCTCGAATACCTCGCCGCACTGGCCCAGGAGAAGCACTTCACCCGCGCCGCGGAGCGGTGCAACGTCACCCAGCCCACGCTCTCGGGGCGGATCCGCCAGCTCGAGCAGGAGCTCGGCGTGCCCATCGTCGAGCGTGGCCAGCGCTATCACGGGCTCACCGCCGAGGGTCAGCGGGTGCTCAAGTGGGCCCAGGTGATCCTGGAGTACCGTTCATCGATGATGCAGGACCTCAGCGAGCTCAAGGGCGGGCTGAGCGGGCGCCTGGTACTGGGGGTCATCCCGTCGGCGCTGCCCATGGCGACCTCGGTGACCCGCGCGGTGCGCCGCGAGCACCCGAGCGTGTCCTTCACCGTGCACTCGGCGACCTCCAACGAGATTCTGCGCGACGTCCAGGAGTTCCATATCGACGCCGGTATCACCTACCTGGACAACGAACCGGTGGAACGCGTGGAGACCCTGCCGCTGTACATGGAGCGCTACTGCCTGTTCCTGCCCGAGCACCATCCCTGGGCGGGACGGGAGCAGGTGACCTGGGCGGAGGCCGCGCAGCTGCCGCTGTGCCTTCTCACCCCGGACATGCAGAACCGCCGCATCATCGCCAAGGCGTTCCGCAGCGCGGACTGCAATCCGGAGGCGGAGATCGAGACCGACTCCGTGGTCCATCTCTGGGCCCAGGTCCGCTTCTCCGGCTGGGCCAGCGTGATGCCGGAGTACTTCAGCGAGCTGTTCGGGAGCGATAGCGGCATCCGCGGCATCCCGCTGCACGAGCCGGATGTCGAGTACGCCGTGGGTCTCGTGGCGCTTGCCAGGGAGCCGCTGTCACCGACCATCCACGCCCTGTTCGAGGCCTGCCGGGCCAACGAGCTGCTGCCGCTGGGGGAACCGGCGCCGCCGGTGGAGCCGGACGGCCCCGGCGGCCTGCCCGTGGGGGGCTGACCGCCGGGGATGCGTGGCGGGCCTGGCCGTGACCTTTCAGTAGGTTGTTCACTCGGGATCTACCCGGAAGACTGGCGGTGCGAGTCAAAACACTCCGCCAGGAGGTCCGCGTGAACGACCATGTGTGTTGATCCTGCTCCAGGGTAGAGAATGGAATTTCGGGTAGGTCGTGCGCCACGGGCGTGCGACATTCCGGGCCGGTCCCGGCGGCGTCGCACACGGCCTGCCCGCCCGGGATCCCGTCCGTGACGATGTCGGCTGTCGGGCGCAGCCCACCTTGTATGTCTCGGGGTTGAGGGGGTACACAGCCTAGCCGCCGAACGGTACGCGCAGCGTCAGGCGTATATCCCGCCCGGGGGAGAGGGCGTAGCCCTTGTAGGTGTCCAGGAAGGCGCGATAGTCCTCGTTGAGCAGGTTGCTCACGCTCAGGTCCAGGTGGATCACCCGGTTGCCGACGCGCGGCGAGAAGCCGGCGCTCATACCGACCAGCGTGTAGCTGTCCGTGGAGGCGCTGCCGAACGGGGCGTCGTCGAACTGCGAGAAGGGCTCGCCCGGGGCCGCGTCCTTGCTCGCATAGTGGCGGACGGTGACCGAGGCGTGCGGATTACGCAGCCAGCCCCGGCTCGCCGGCGTGAAACGGGCGCCAACGCTGATGTTATCCGCCGGGAGCAGCGGCAGGTCATCGCCGTTGTCGTCACGCTCGCCGTCCACCATCTCGGCGGCCGCGGTGAGCGTCAGCCACGGGGCCAGCGTTTTCTCCACGCTGAGCTCGACGCCATGGAGTGTCGCATCCGCCTGCTCGTAACGGAGCACCGGCAGGCCGCCGTGGGTGCCGCCGGTATCCTGGAGCATGATGTAGTCGTTGATCACGTTGCGATAGACGGTCGCTGTGGCCCTCAGTCCCGGGGACTGCCAGCGCAGCGAGAGGTCCGTGTTCAGCGAGGTCTCCTCGTCCAGGTCCGGATCG
>NZ_WNXE01000060.1:7837-9263 GCF_010993615.1 Arhodomonas sp. KWT
TCGCCCTCCTGGTAGGCGGCCACGCCCCCGTGCTGGCCGGCGACGTAGAGCTCGAACAGCGACGGTGCCCGGAACCCGCGCTCCACGTTGGCGGCGAGCGAGAGCCTGTCGGTCATGCTGAGGACCCCGCCGAGCGAACCGGTGGCGACGCCGTAGCTGTTTTCTTCGGCATCGCGGACGCTTGCCGACGGCGCGCGTGTCCGGGAGGCGCGGGCCTCCGTGGTGTGGTGGTCATAGCGCACCCCGCTCTGCAGCAGCAGCGGGCCAAGGCGTTTCTCCTCGAAGGCGAATACCGCCGCGTTGTGCACGTCGCCGCCCGGCGAGAGCTGCGTGCTCCCGCGTGACTCCTGGGTCTTGTAGCGGTATTCCACGCCCACCGTGCCTCCGTCCAGTCCGGCAATGGCGCCGTGTTCGCCCTCCAGGCGGGCCGTGTACTGGTCGAACTCGATATCGATGGTGTGATCGAATCCGGCGGAACGCGGATAGCCTGCCGCGTTGGAGCGGCGCTCGTTGTTCTGCCAGAGCAGCTTGGGCTTCCAGGTGATGTTGCCGATACGGGTGCGCCCGGAGAGGCTGAGCTGTTCGTCGTCGATGTACTGGCCGATCCCCTCGGCGCCCGCTGACGGGGGCTTGATGCCGGCCGGTGGCGGCAGCAGGAAATTGTGCTCGTCGTTCCAGCGCGTGTAGCGCAGGCGCCACTCGCCGCCGCGGTCGTCACGTACGCCCACGGCGATATCGCCGGCCGCCTGTTCGAAGTCGGTGTAGTCGAGATCGCCGGTGTAGGCCGCCGCATCCTGGTGCTCCGGGTTCGGCGGCGGCGGGAAGTAGGTCGTCTCGTCGGGGGTTTCGATGTTGCCCGCGTCCCGCCGGATGACGCCCACGGAGATGCCGAACCGGCCGTTGCCGGCGCCGGCGCGCAGGCCCGTGTCCCACTGGCCGTTATTGCTGTAGTAGCGGGTCATCGCCTCGCCGTGGAAGTCGGTGTCGTAGTCGATTTCACGGGGGATCAGGTTGACCGCACCGCCGAGGGCGCTGGAGCCGTAGAGCACGCTGGAGGCGCCGCGAACGACCTCGACACGCTCGAGCAGGAATGGATCGTAGCTCGGCATGTGACGTACGCCGTACTGCTGGTGATCCAGTCCGACGCCGTTGGACAGCATCCGGATGCGTTCCCCCGACAGCCCGCGGATGACCGGCTTGCCGGCGCTGTTGCCGGTGGCGATGTTCTCCACGCCCGGCAGGTCCGCCAGCGCTTCCCCCAGGTTGGCGTCGCCGTCCGCCACGATCGAATCGGACGTGACGATGTCCAGGCTCGCGGCCTGTTCCGACACAGCCCCCGGCACCGGGGTGCCGGTGACTGTGAGGGGATCAAGCTCCAGGGCGGAGGTGCCTGCCTCCGCGGCCGTGCCCGGCAACGGTGCGCAGA
>NZ_WNXE01000060.1:9359-12727 GCF_010993615.1 Arhodomonas sp. KWT
AGACGGCCAGTGTCACGGTCGCGACCGCATGGTGTACGGGTTTGCGTAAAGGTAGCGGCATATCGCCTCCTTTTACGTTATATCGTATCGATAGTGGGTTTTTTGCCGCTTTGTCAGGCTTGGCGCGGGAGCGCGTCCAGGCACAGCAGGACGCGTGTCCGGCCGCTGCCCCGTAGCGGCGGCGATCGGTGAACCAGTCCGTTTCCCAAGTTCCCGGGGAAACGCTCGCCCTTCATGATGGCGACGTCCGGCGCTGACAGGCGCCGCGGGGCGTGCGTACGGCAGATCGCCTCGTTCGACGCCCCCGCGTAGAGCGCGCTGCGCGCGACCTCGTCGTTGCCCAGCCACTCCGTGCCCGGACCCCGGTAGGTGCACACCAGGCGCAGGCCGACCTGGTCCACGTGGAAGCGGCGGCAGCCGTCGCCGGTGCTTGTCTCGAGATGCAGCGCGATGGCGTCCGTATCGATCAGCCCGGAGAACAGCCGGGCTAGCAGGGCGATGTCCTCGACCCAGTTCGGACAGGCATCGGGGTCGAGTCCGCGCGCCGCGAGTACCCGGGCGATCTCGCCCTGACAGCCCGCCGTGCTGACGCGCCGGCGTACGTCCGGAAGGTCATCAGGGGCCAGGTGCGTGAGCTCGTCGTGGAGTGCCGCTGGCACCTGACGGTGCCAGACGCTCATGTTGACGTCATGGTGCCGTACGACCGCGAGGTCCGAGGCGTCCATGGCGGTCACGTGAGGCCGGCGCAGAGCGTTCTTCGCCGGCGGGACGATAGCGGAGGTCAACGGTGTCATTGGTGACGGTGCCCATGGTGATTTAAATACGTTATATCATAACATTTGGTATTCGGTTAAGAGCCGGGACGTGGCGGCAGGAGCCGGGGGCGCGGCCGCCCGGCAGGGGCGTGCCCCCGACGGCGGCGAGTATGTGAGCCCGATCCTTGCGGTGACCCGTGCCTCAGGCAATGGCGATCGGGCGCAGCATGGAGCCGGTCGCACCTTCGATCCGGGGCGGCAGGGCGATGAACAGGAACTCGTATACCCCGGCGGCGGCAAGCTCCTCGAGGTAGATATTCTCCATGATGTAGATGCCGGCCTCGATCAGCAGCCGCTGGTGCACCGGATGGGGGTTTCCGGGCTCGATGGAGGGCACGACCTCGCAGGATTCGGTGTCCACCCCCACCGCGGTCACGCCGAGGTCGGCGGCCATGTCCGCGATGGGACGGGTTATACCCGATCCCTGGGTCTCCGCCATGCGCTGCTGATCCGGCCACACCGACATCTGCCCGGTGCGGACGAGGACGACGTCCCCCTGTGCGGGCGGGGCGGTGCCCTGGCGCGCCATGGCGCCCTCGAACTCGTCCAGCGAGACCGGGTGCGAGCGGCCGAGACGGTGGACGCCCAGGTGGCCGGCGACGTCGGCGAGCACGGCGCGGGTGACGATGGGCGGCAGGGTGGAGGCGTCGTGGTCGGTGGGCCCGAAGTCGCCGAGCGCGTCGGCGGCGCTGGAGTCGCCGTGCCAGTGATCGTCCGCGCCGCAGGTGATATGGGCGAGGGCGTCGATGTGGGCGCCGGAGTGACAGGTCGCCACCAGCATCTCCGAGACGATGCCGATGTTCTCGCGGTTGACCTCCGGCGCGAGCCAGTCCTGGTCCTGGCGGATACGCAGGCCCTTCGGCGTGCGGTAGGTGACCACCTGGAACGGCGGGTGGCCCGCCCACATGGGCATGCCCGGGAAGCGTCCCGGGTCCAGGTCGAAGACCCGCCCCAGGGACGGGGCGCGGAGGTCGCCGAGCAGCTTGGCCGGCTCCGGGTGGCTGTCCGTGTTCATAGGGGCTCCGGGCGGTTCCGTCCCGCGGGGACGGGCGTGAAGGTGCCGCCGCCCGGGCGGTGTGCGCCGGGCGGTCCGGAACGGGGGGCCGGGATCAGGTGATCCGGCGGATGCTCTCGCGAATGGCCTCCGGCTCGAAGACCTGCTTCCAGTCGTCGCGGATGATCGCCGGCTTGCCGTTCTCGATGGCCTTGTTGGCGGCATCCGAGAACACCCCGTCGATCTCCTCGAAGAGTACGGCCAGCTCGATGTTGGCATGACCGAGAACGAAGTCCCGGGCCGCCTCCCGGGAGACACCGCGGGCGACGCACTCGTCCAGGGCCTCGCGCAGGGTGGCGAACAGCGTGGCGGCCACGGTCTCGGACAGCCCCGGCTCGAGGATCGCCATGTGCTCGACGCTCACGCGGTGGGAGCGGTCCACCGGCGCGTAGATGGTGCGCGCGATCTGTTCGCCCAGCGCCCAGCTCTCCTCGGGGCCCTGCATGAGCGCGGAGACGATGTTCTGCTTGGCGGCAAGTCCGCCGAAGAAGTCCCGCTGTGCCTCCTCGGTGGGCTCGTAGTTGAAGATCGAGGGGTGGCAGGGGTGGGTGACGAAGTAGACGAGATCGTCGCGCTCCGGCAGGTGCCCGGCGAACGGCGCGGCGGCGTCCAGTGTCACCACCATCGTACCCGCGGCCAGCTTGTCGTCGATAGCGTGGGAGACCTTGCCGATCAGGGTGTCCGGTACGGCCAGGATCACGGCGTCGCTGCCGGCCAGGGCCTCGTCGACGTCCATGCATTCCACGCCGAGGTCGGCCTTCAGCCGTTCGCGGGCCTGCGGGTTGTTCTCCACGTGGCGTGTCTCGAACTCGGAGTTCTTGAGGTTGCGGCTGAGCCGGTAGCCCATCTTGCCGCCGGCGCCGATGAGGGTGATTGCGGTCATGGGAAACTCCTCCAGGGATTCGTTGTGGATCGGTGGTGGATCGCTCAGGCGTGGCCGGCCCGAACGTGTGCGAAGTACGGTGCCTGCCCGACCTGACCGCCCTTGAGCGCGATCTGGAGACCGTCCAGGTCCGGGTCGTCGGCGTGGACGGTGCACAGCGGTGAGCCTGGGGCGATGGGGGTGAGCGTGGTCAGCGCATACGCCCCCATTTCGTTCATGGCGTGGCCGGAGGTGTCGCCGCCGGCGACAACGGCACGGCGCACCCCGGTGCGCCGGAGCGTCTCGGTGAGCAGGCGGCCCTGGGCCCGTCCGAGCCGGTGCGAGAAGCCCTCGGGATCGTCGTTGAACAGGGCCCGCGTGCGTTTGTCCGGCGCCCCCAGCGAGGAGAAGGCGACGACGCTGCGCCCCTGCTCCAGCGCCGCGCTGCAGTGCCCGATGGCCCGTTCCAGCGCGGCCTCGCCGGTCTGCGGCGCGAGCAGCGCCGCCGGGTCCAGCGTGTAGCCCTCGAATCCGTTCTCCAGGGCCCACCGGATCTGCCCGGCGGTGACCGGGGAGCAGCTGCCGGAGACCACCATGACCCGGTCGCTCGCCGTCGCGGCGCTGGCGCGGGGCGCCG
>NZ_WNXE01000060.1:12825-14273 GCF_010993615.1 Arhodomonas sp. KWT
GCCGGCAGCGGGACGGCGCCGCTGGCCCGCCAATGGGCGATGAGGGCGTATTCGACACCGGAGGAGCCGACGCAGAAGCGGCTGTCCGCGCCGTCGGTGACGTCGCGCCAGAGCAGCTCGCCGGTCCGGCGCTGGGTGACGTCGTCGAGGACGTCGTAGAGCAGCACGCCGGCGTCGCCGTCGAGCAGGGCGCGGTGCCGGGCGGGGTAGTCCTCCGACCAGAGGGCCAGCACGTCCATCAGGGCGACGGGCTTGTCCGTCTGCCGCGCCAGGTGCCGCCGCAGGTCGCCCTCGGTCATGGGGGTGACCGGGTGACAGCTCATGGTCGGGTGGCGGTCTATGCGGTAGGTCTCGTCGCCGACCGTGGCGAAGAGGTTGCCGAACGCCTGGTAGCGGCGCAGCACCGGCGCGCCCACGACCACCGGTGTCTGGCGCGTGCCGAGGACACGGGCGCCGATGTCGATGGCGCGGCCGATGCTGCCGATCTCCGGTGCGCTGTCGAAGGTCGAGCAGATCTTGTAGTGCACCAGCGGGGCGCCGAGCGCGCGCAGGCCGGCGAATATGCCGGGCAGGTGCTCGTCCATCCAGGCGGGGGACTTGGCCCGGCTGATGCCGGCGATGCCGACGGCGCGGGCCTCCGGGAACCTCGCCAGCTCCGCGGCCGTCGGCCGTCGCAGGAACAGGACCGTGGGCACGCCGTTGACGCTGAGCGCCTCCATGACGTCGGTGGAGCCGGTGAAGTCGTCGCCGTAGTAGGCGAGCAGTGGTGCCTCGGTCATCGGGCGAACGTCTCCAGGGCCCGGGCCAGGGCCGGGTGTTCCCTGGCGTAGTCGGCGAGGGGGATGCCGGCTGCTGCCGCCTCCCAGCCCTCACGGACACTGCGCACTCCCGCGGCGACGCCGTCCGGGTGGCCGACGATGCCGCCGCCGCAGCAGTAGATGAGGTCGCTGCTGCCGAGCGCCTCATAGGTGTCCGGTGCCTGCCAGGCGGACTGGCCGGAGGAGAACACCGGCATCGCCAGGCAGGCGGGCCGGGGGGCGTCGAACAGCGGGCTCAGGCAGGTGCGGGCGGAGGCGATCACGCTGTCGTCGGGCTCGCAGAACTTGTTGCGCAACCCGTTGACGTGCATGTGATCGGCGCCGGCCAGGCGCCAGAGCTTCTGCCAGGCGACGTAGCTGATGCCGACGGCCGGGGAGCGTGAGTACAGACCCCAGCCGTTGCGGTGGGCGTGGATCGGCAGCTCGCTGTGCCGGCGCAGTGCCGTGAGGCCGCTGAGCCCGACGCTGTGGAGGCTGACCATGATGCAGTTGCCCCCGAGCTCGCGGACGAGGTCGTGCCGGCGGCGCATCTCGTCGACCTCGCCGGTGAGGTTGAGCGCGTACATCACGCTGTGGCCGGTGCGCGCCTCGTGCTCGCGAATCACCTCGATCACCGCCCGGGCGCGCTCT
>NZ_WNXE01000060.1:14370-16323 GCF_010993615.1 Arhodomonas sp. KWT
GAGCCGGCAGGACTGCTGATGTCCCCGGTTAACTTATATAATCAGCACACATGGTATGATGACCTGCGCGCGCAGGGACGGCGGGCCGATGTATCCCGTTACGGACGGGAGACGCCGGCCATCCTGCTTGAAACGGCGCGGTCCGGTGAACAGGAGCGAGTGGATGAGCACGATCAAGTCGACCCCGATTGCCCGCAGGAAGCTCTCCGACGAGGTGCTGGAGCGGCTCGTGGATCTGATCGAGAGTGGCCAGCTCAAGGCCGGCGACCAGATGCCCTCGGAGCGTGAGCTCATGGAGACCTTCAACGTCGGCCGGCCGGCGGTGCGCGAGGCGCTCCAGAGCCTGGCCTCCATGGGTATGATCACCATTCAGCATGGTGAACGGGCGCGGGTGACCGCCGTCACCGCCCAGTCGATGATCAACCAGATCGACCGCTCGGCGCGGTATCTGCTCTCGACCTTCCCGAAGAACGTCGATCACCTCAAGGAGGCGCGGCTTTTCTTCGAGGTGGGGATGATCCGTGTCGCCGCCGAGCGGGCCGGGCCCGATGACGTCGCCCGGCTGGAGGAGGCGGTCCGCGAGATGGAGCGCAACCTCGGCAAGGGCCGGACGTTCATCGAGGCGGACATGCGCTTTCACCGCATCATCGCCGAGATCCCCGGCAATCCCATCTATGCGGCGGTGTCCCAGGCCATGCTGCAGTGGCTTTCCGAGTTCCATGTGGACATGGTCAGTTTCCCCGGCGCCGAGGACGTGACGCTCAAGGAGCACTACGAGCTCCTTGAGCGGGTCAAGGCGAACGACCCGGACGGCGCCGCCCAGGCGATGACGGACCATCTCACCCGCGCCAGCTCCCTGTACACGGCCCGCGCCCGGGGCGAGCGCTAGACCTCTTGCCCGGGTGCCGTGCCGATGACGCGGCGTACGCCGTAGGGCGGCAGGGTCGCCTCCGGCACTGCCATGGCGGCGGTGCGGTCCATCCAGTCCCGGGCCCCGCGGGCGCTCGCCGCCACCGTCGCGTCCAGACACTGCACCTCCTTCACGTCGAGCCCCTCGATCCGCACCAGGGTGGTCTCCGGCCGGCGGTTCGCGATCCAGAGCTCCGCGCGGCCGTCGGTCCGCGTCCAGGCGACGGCGTCGACGCGCTGCGGGTCCCCGGTTGCGGTGCCGACTCCCCGGTCCCGCGGTGCGCGGGCGAGCCCCCGGAGTACGTGGAACACCGGGTATAACCCCCGTGCGTCCATCGTCGGAAAAGGGGCGCCCAGCGACGACAGGGCCACCGCGTCGACCCCGGCGGCACGGGCACGGGCGTAGTAGCCGAGGTTCCAGGCCGCGGCGAACTGGGCGGTCTGGCGCGGGTCGTTGCGCGCCATCGGCACCCGCAGCCGGTCCCGGTTGTCGAAGGTGCGCACGCCGTAGGGGTTGCTCCACATGCCGATCGCGCTCATGCCGACCCGGTACGGCGTTCCCGTCGGCACCATGGCCCGGGCTGAACGGAACACGTGGGGCAGAGCCTCCAGGGTCTCCATCACCGAGACGTCGTCCGCGGCATGCACGATCGCCGCCGTGGCGTGGGTCAGGAAGTCGATCCGTCCGCGCGGCGGGCAGCGGTTCAGCTCGGTGAAGTAGGTGAGCATACCGCCGCCGGCGGCGGCGTGGGGAAACACCCCGCGCACCGCCTCGGTCACGGCGTCCGGCGTCGCCGTCCCCGGCCACTGGCCGTCGGGCTGGTGGCTCCTGAGATAGGCTGCCGGCAGTGCCAGCACCCCGGACGGCGCCATGCCGAGTTCCTCGAGGGTGTCCGCGAGCCACTGCAGGGCCGCCCGCGGTTCGGCGTCGTCCGGGAGGATCACGCCCAGGTTCACCCCGGTTCCGGTCCCCACGTCGTCCAGCATCGCGGCGGCCGCGCGCAGGTGGTCCGCCGCCGAGCGGCTGCGCAGGTCCACGCGCAT
>NZ_WNXE01000610.1:0-993 GCF_010993615.1 Arhodomonas sp. KWT
TTCAGCGCAACACCGACGACACGTTCATTCTCCACCCGGCCTGATCCACGATCGGCGGCGATGAACCAGAAAAAAGGCGCGCCATGACGGCGCGCCCCTGTTACCGCTCCAGCCCGAAGGGCGGGACGCCGGTCACTCCTCGAGGGCGTTGTCGTGAACGTACTCAAGCACCTGCACGGCATCGTCCGCGTTCTGCGTGAAGATATCGATGCCGTTCTGATCGCCATCGATGGCCGGGATGCTGTCGAAGCTCACCGCCTCGAGGATATCCGTGGGGGTGGGCACGTAGACGTTGTTATCCGGATCGTACACCAGCGCCGTGACCTCGCGGTCGAACCGGGCGGTCCGGTCATAGGTGTAGTCCGAGACCAGTGCACCGAGCTCGTCGTCAACGCCGATGAAGCTGCTGATGTAGACGACCTCGTCGACGGTGAGCTCACCGGTCTTGTCGGACGCGCCGGCGATTGCGGACGCCGCGAGCGTGCCCAGCACATCCGGAGCCACCCGCAGGGTCAGGGTGCTGGAATCACCGCCCTCGTCCTGGGCCACCACGGACAGCACGTAGTAGCCATCCACCGTCTCGCCCGAACTGGCCTCCAGCAGGGCCTTGTAGATCGCGAGGTTCTCCAGCGGCGAGTCGATGGTGTTGCCCAGCAGGTCCACGAGGCGACCGGCCTCGTCGGTCACGTCCATGAGGTTCGCCTCGGTGATGGTCATGCCGTCCACCTTGGCCAGGGCCTCGGTGAGCGAGTGATCCAGCACCGACGACGGCGCCCGCGCGACATTGAGCCGCCCGAACTCCACCTCCATGACCTGGTCGGCCAGCTCATCGGGGAGCTCGCCGTCCTCCGTCAACTGCGCCACCTCGGTACAGTCGGCATTGAGGCAGGGCTGGACATTGCCGTTATCGTCCAGCACCGGATTGCCCTCGTCGTCGCGCAGGATCGCCCAGAGGTCACCGTAGTCGCCGCCCTTGGACGTGCCGGGCTCGGC
>NZ_WNXE01000611.1:0-992 GCF_010993615.1 Arhodomonas sp. KWT
CAGGACACCGCCCGCGCCAAGGACATCCTCGGCGCCACGGCGACGCTCGAGTTCCGGCCCGTGGACATGGACAACTTCCCCTACCAGGGCGGTGCGGACGGCCCGGTGCCGCCGGGCTCGGAGGTGTACCCGCGCCAGGACGGCGGCTACGTGATGCTCGAGGACAACGCCATCCTCACCGGCGAGTACATCACCGACGCGCAGTCCGGGCTTGATCAGCGCACCGGCCAGCCGGAGGTGACCATCCGCCTCAACGCCGCCGGCGGCGACCTCATGACCCGGTTCTCGGCCCAGCACGTCAACGATTACATGGCGGTGCTGTTCATCGAGACCCAGACGGTGACCCAGCGCGTCAACGGCGAGGTGCAGCGTCGCCAGCAGACCGACCGCAAGGTCATCAGCGTCGCCCAGATCCAGGAGCAGCTCGGCAGCCGCTTCCGGATCACCGGGCTGGAGAACCCGCGCGAGGCGCGCAACCTGGCGCTGCTGCTGCGGGCCGGCTCCCTCGCCGCGCCGCTGCAGATCGTCGAGGAACGGACCATCGGGCCGAGCCTCGGCCAGGAGAACATCAATCAGGGCCTCGCCGCCGTGGTGGTCGGCTTCCTGCTCGTGGTCGCGTTCATGGCGCTGTACTACCGGGTCTTCGGTCTGGTCGCCGACGTGGCGCTGCTGCTGAACCTCGTGCTCATCGTCGCCGCGTTGTCGCTCCTGCAGGCCACGCTCACGCTGCCCGGCATCGCCGGCATCGTGCTGACCGTGGGTATGGCCGTGGACGCCAACGTGCTGATATTCGAGCGTGTACGCGAGGAGATACGGGCCGGGGCCTCGGCGCGGACCGCCATCGACTCCGGCTACGGCAAGGCGTTCTCGACCATCGCCGACGCGAACATCACGACGCTGATCGCAGCGATCGTGCTCTTCGCCTTCGGTACCGGCCCGGTCAAGGGCTTCGCGGTCACCCTGTCCATCGGCATCGTGACATCGATGTTCAC
>NZ_WNXE01000612.1:0-991 GCF_010993615.1 Arhodomonas sp. KWT
GGAGTAGGGCGGCACAGCGCCGGCCATATCGTCTGGGCATGGGCGCCGGGCAGCCACGGGGCCGGCCGGAACCCGTCTTCAGGGGGCGGGGAGGCGATCATGGGGTTATTGTAACGGGGTGGGCATGTGTTCCGCCCCCGGCACGCCGCTGGGCCCTGCCGCGGCCGTCCGGCGGTGTATCCCGCGTGCCGGCGTGGGAAGCGGACGAGCGGCCATCGGCCCCGGCGGGACGGTGCCGGGCGGGCACGCGGGGCCGGAATTCTGACACCGGGGCGTTGCATCTGGGATGATGGGGACCGTCAGGGATGGAGACAGAGGGGGCCGCCGTGGTACCGGGACCGGAAGAACGCCGAGACTTCCTGGCGGGGCAGCCGCCGTTCGACAGCCTGCCGGCGGACCTGCTGATGCTCGTCGCCGAGACGGCGGCCGTCCGTGACGCCGCCGACGGCGAGACGCTGCTATGCCCGGAGGACGGACCGCCGAAGGGGCTGTTCGTGATCGCCGCCGGACGGGTAAGCCTGGAGGCCGGCGACGACGAGCCGGCGGACCTGTTCGTCGGCGAGTCCTTCCCTATCGAGGCGGTGACCGAGCGCCGGGCGGTGGCCCATACCTATCGCGCCTCCGGGGCCGTGCGCCTCTACCGGGTTCCGGCGGCGGTGATCGTGCAGTGCATCGACTCGGTGCCGGAGTTCGCCGCGTTCTGCCGGCGCAGCGCCACCGGGCTGCTGGTTCGCGGCCAGGCGGAGAACCGGCGCCAGGCCGGCGACGAGCTCTCCCGGATCACCAGTCTGGACGTCAGCCTGCGCAGTGTCTGTGCCCATACCCCGGTCACCGCCGGTGCGGACGAGGATGTGCGCCGCGTGGTCGCGCGCATGCACCGCGAGGGGGTGGGCAGCGTCCTCGTGGTGAATGCTGGCGGCGGGCTTCTCGGGATCTTCACCCTGCATGACCTGCGCCGCGTGGTTGCCGACGGCGGCTCGCTGGAGGCCCG
>NZ_WNXE01000613.1:0-990 GCF_010993615.1 Arhodomonas sp. KWT
ACCGACGACCGCTACACCACCACCCGGGACAGCGTCACCTGGCAGAACGATCTCTTCCTCTCGGAGGACCTGATCACCACCATCGGTGTCGACTACTACGACGACCAGGTCGACAGCACCACCGACTACGACCGCACCAGCCGGGACAACCTCGCGGCCTTCCTCCAGCAGCAGTGGTTCGCCGGTCCTTTCGACCTGCAGGGCGCCGTGCGCTACGACGACAACGAAGTCTACGGCGGCGAGACCACCGGCAGCGTCGCCGCGGGCTACCGCCTGACGCAGAGCATGCGCACCTATGTCTCCTGGGGCACCGCCTTCAAGGCGCCGAGCTTCAACGACCTCTATTACCCGGGCTACTTCGGCATGTACCAGGGCAACCCGGACCTCGACCCGGAGAAGTCGCAGAGCTGGGAGCTCGGGCTCAAGGGCGGCCACGACTGGCGCTGGGACGTGGCGGCCTTCCAGACCCATATCGACGACCTGATCGCCCTGTCCGAAGACAGCTCGACCTACGTCAACGTCGACGAGGCCCTGATCCGCGGCGTCGAGGGCACGGTGCGTGGCAGCGTGGCCGGCTTCGACACCCGCCTGACCGCCACCTGGATGCACACCGAGGACGAGGACACCGGCAACGAGCTCGGCCGCCGGCCGTCGTTCAAGTCCACCCTGAGCGTGCGCCGCACCTTCGGGCGGGCGACCCTCGGCACCAGCATCCACTACGGCGGCGAGCGCTACGACAGCACCGCCAACACCACGGAGCTGGACGCCTACACCGTCGTGGACCTCACCGCCGCCTGGCGGATCGACGAGGCCTGGACCCTGCGCGGCCGGGTGACCAACCTCTTCGACGAGGACTACCAGACCGCCGACACCTACAACATGCCCGGCCGGGCGGCGCTGGTATCGGTGACCTGGCAGCCGGGCAGCTAAGCCGCGGCCATGTCCATCACCGGTCTCCCGTGGCGGCGGCTCGCCGCCACGGCGCTCCTC
>NZ_WNXE01000614.1:0-989 GCF_010993615.1 Arhodomonas sp. KWT
CCGGTAGGTCGTGCACGGCCAAAGGCCGTGTGCGACATCCACACCCGACGCCCCGGCAGCGACGTCGCACGCCTTCGGCGCACGACCTACGATTGCCGCCCGGGGCATTACCCGCTCCCGGTACGGCAACGGCGCGCGCTGTCGCGTTACACTCGGGGCCGGATGCAGGCCCTGGGGGGATCGATCATCATGCTCAAGGGATTATGGCAACGCCTGCGCGGCGGGGACGGTGACGCCCCCGTGGCGGTGGGCGGCCGTGAGGAATACAACGGCTTCGAGATCGTGGCAATGCCGCGCAAGGACGGCAGCGCCTGGCGGGTTGCCGGGGAGATCCGCCGGCCCGGCGCCGGCGACGCACGACCGTACGTGTTCGTGCGCGCCGACAGCTACGGCGAGTACGAGGCGGCGGTCTCGGTGAGCCTCGCCAAGGGCCGCCGCCTGATCGACGAGAACGGCGAGTCGCTGTTCGACCCGCCGGCTACAGGCTGATGCCCAGCCCGGCGCTACGCACGCGCTCCATCGCGTAACGGGCGATGGCGGTGTCCTGCACGCCCACACCGGTGAGGTCGCATACGGTGATGTCGTCGTCACCGGTGCGCCCACGGGCCCGGCCGTTGACCAGCGAACCCAGCTCGGTGACCGGCTCGGAGGCGGCGATCACCCCGGCGCGCTGGGCGTGGCGCAGCTCGCCGCGGGCCTCGCACTGGGCCTTGAGATCACACACGAGCACGTCCGCCGCACCGAGCACGGCCGGTGCGAGCTCGTTCTTGTGGGCGGCGTCAGAGCCCATTGCCGTGACGTGCACGCCGGGATGCAACCACTCCGCGCGGATCACGGGCTCGGTGGCCGGCGTAGTGGTGACGACGACGTCCGAGGCCTGCACCAGCGAGGCGGCGTCGCCGGCAACGCTCACGGGCACGTCCAGCTCGCTGCTCATCTGCTCGGCATAGGCCTCGGCGGCATCCATGTCCCGGCCGAAAACCAGCACC
>NZ_WNXE01000615.1:0-985 GCF_010993615.1 Arhodomonas sp. KWT
CCCCGAGCTGGCGAACCTCCATCCCGGTCTCCGAGGTTATGTCCGGCGTCGGGCCGGAGGCACCGTAGTGCGGGTCCTCCAGGGACAGGTCGTAACGCGGATCGGCGGCGCTGCTGCCCTGGCCGAAGGTGGAGTCGAAGTGGTGGTAGTCCACGCCCAGCATGGAGTGATGCTGCAGTGCGCCGGTATCGAAGCGGGCCTTGAGGTGGTTGTCGACCTGGAACGCGTCCATGTCCTCCTCGAGGGCGGTGGCACCGCGCTGGTAGGTGTCGCCGTCCCAGCCGCCGCCGGCCGCGGAGCCCGTGAGGTAGCGGGCGTCGAGGTCCAGGCCGCTGTAGCGGACGTTCTGTCCCACCTCGAAGACGCGGTTGAAGCGGTGCGCGAGCTGGTAGCCGAACTGGTACTGGGTGACCTTCTGGTAGTCGTAGTCCGGGTCGCTGGCGCGGATGTCGTAGATCTGGCCGTTGCGGTTGAGCGAGGCGACGTTGCTGTCGGTCTCGTCCTTCTGGAGCAGGCCGATGAGGGTCAGCGAGGTGTCCGCTGTCGGCTGCCAGGTGAACGACGGGGCGAGCATCAACCGGTCGTCGGCGATGTGGAAGTTGCCGTCGCCCTCGCGGGCCAGGGCGACGACGCGGTAGCGCCGCCGGGCCGCCTCGTCCAGCGGCCCGGAGACGTCCGCCGCCAGCTCCCGGCGGGAGGCGGAGCTGTAGCGCGCCCGGATCTCGCGGTGCGGTTCCGTGGTCGGGCGCTTGCTCACCCGGTTGACCAGGCCACCGGCGGAGCTGGCGCCGTAAAGCGAGGAGGTTGGGCCCTTGAAGACCTCCACGCGCTCCAGGTTGTAGGGCTCGGTGCGGAAGGTACCGTACTGCGCGTAGGGCTGGCGCAGCCCGTCGCGGTAGTCGCCGACGGTGGTGACGGAGAAGCCGCGTACCCGGATCTGGTCGAAGCGGGGATCGAGTCCATAGGCGCCTGTGGTCACGCCCGC
>NZ_WNXE01000616.1:0-984 GCF_010993615.1 Arhodomonas sp. KWT
CGGGCCTCGATCTCCCAGAGGCCGTCCTCGCGGCGGAAGCCGTCCAGCTCGATGCGGCGGCGGTGCAGGCGACGGCGCGGCGCGGGCTCGGGCAGGGCCATCAGCCTTCCCCGGCGCCGAGCTCGGCGCGGCGCAACGCGCTGTCGTGGCCGACGCGGTCGAGCACGCCGTTGATGAAGCGGTGGCTCTGCTCGGCGCCGAACGCCTTGGCGAGCTCCACCGCCTCGTTGAGCACCACCCGGTAGGGTACCTCCATGCGCTCCAGCAGCTCGTAGGCCCCCAGGCGCAGGATCGCCTTCTCCACGGGGTCGAGGGTGCGGAACGGGCGGTCCAGGTGCCCCTCGAGCGCCGCATCCAGGCGCGAGGCCGAGGCCGGGACGCCGTGGAGGAGCACGGAGAAGTACTCCAGGTCCGTGCGGCCCATGCGGTAATCCTCGAGGAACTGCTTCTCGATGGAGGCGATGTCCTGGCCGGCGACCTGCCACTGGTAGAGCGCCTGCAGCGCACGCCGGCGGGCCCGGCTGCGCCGGCGATAGTCCTCGTAACGCGGGGTTGGGGTCATCTGCGTCCTCAGTCGAGCCGCCGCAGCAGGCTGATCATCTCGAGCACGGACATGGCCGCCTCCGCGCCCTTGTTGCCGGCCTTGGTGCCAGCGCGCTCGATGGCCTGCTCGATGGTGTCGGTGGTGAGCACGCCGAACGCCACTGGCACATCCGCACCCATCTGCACCTGGGCGAGGCCCTTGGTGCACTCGCCGGCGACGTAATCGAAGTGCGGCGTGCCGCCGCGGATTACGCAGCCGAGCGCCACGATGGCGTCGTAGCGCCCGGCCCCGGCCAGGCGCTGGGCCGCCAGCGGCAGCTCCCAGGCACCGGGCACGCGCACCAGGTCGATGCCGGCGTCGTCCACGCCGTGCCGGGTGAGGCAGTCGTTCGCGCCCTCGACGAGGCGGTCGACGATGAATGCGTTGAAGCGCGTCGCCAC
>NZ_WNXE01000617.1:0-983 GCF_010993615.1 Arhodomonas sp. KWT
CTGTCCGGGTGATCCCTCGGGGCAGCCGAGCGAACGCGTATGGGCAAAGGGGGGCGGACCGAATGCCGGACTCATTGCCGGAGTGTCGGCAACGCAGCGCTAGCGCCGCTTCTACCCGTTGTGGTGCTTGCAAGAGTAAGTGCCCGGTAAGGCCGGGGGTCTAGAAACGTAAACTCACCCCTTGCTTGTTCGGAGACGTCATGCCCTTTAAAGACCGTTGCATTCCCGCGAGCCCCCTGTGCCGTGTCCTGTTCGCCGCGCTGATCACGGTGTCGTTCGGTGCCGGGGCCGCGTCGCCCGTTACGTTTGTCGCCCGGCAGGCCGTGGATGGTGACGTGTTCGGTACCACCGTCGCCATCGACGACGGCCGGGTCGCGGTGGGTGCGTCCTCGACGGACCTTGAGCGGGACGACGTCGGCGCGGTCTACCTGTTCGACCGCACCGGGGGTGGCATTGCGCCGGCCGCGATGCTCCAGGCGTCCGACGGCGAGCTCGCGGACGGGTTCGGCGCGTCTGTCGCGGTCAGTGGCGACACGGTCCTCGTCGGGGCGCCGGGCGTGGTGCTCTCCGAGCTTAACGAGGGGGCAGCGTATCTCTTCGAACGCAAAGGCGGGGCGTGGACCCCGGTCGCGAAGCTGCGGCGCGATACGGTCGGGAAGAACGACATGGCCGGCGTTGCCGTGGCCCTGGATGGTGGTGTCGCGGCCATCGGTGCCCCGGGGGCGGACGTCGTCGGCGAGGACTCGGGCGTGGTACTGGTCTACGAACGCGGGGAGGGCGGCTGGACGAAAACCGCGTCCCTGACGCCGAAGTCCGCCGGGGAGCGCTTCGGTTCCGCCGTCGCCGTAGACGGAGACCGTATCCTGGTGGGGGCCAGCGGCGACGTGCCGGCGAAGGAGACGACGGGCAGCGCCTACGTCTTCGGGCGCCGGGATAGCGGCTGGGAGCAGGCCGCAAGGCTGACGCCGTCGGACGGCGGCGGT
>NZ_WNXE01000618.1:0-982 GCF_010993615.1 Arhodomonas sp. KWT
CGGGCGGGCACGATCCGCTTCCGGGGCCGGCGCATCGACGGCCGCCCGGCCTACCGCATCGCCCGCGCCGGCATCGGCCTGGTCCCGGAGGGCCGGCAGATCTTCCCGAACCTCAGCGTGGAGGAGAACCTCGTGGCCGCCGCCCGCGGCCGCGGCTGGGACCTGGCGGCGGTCTACGGGCTGTTCCCGCGGCTCGCCGAACGGCGGGACAACCCGGGCACCCGGCTGTCCGGCGGCGAGCAGCAGATGCTCGCCATCGGCCGCGCGCTGATGACCAACCCGCGGCTGCTCATCCTCGACGAGGCCACCGAGGGCCTGGCCCCGGTGATACGCTCGGACATCTGGGCGTGCATCCGCCGGCTGCGCGAGCTGGGACAGTCGCTGCTGATCATCGACGCCGGCCTGGAGGCGCTGCTGGCGGTGTGCGACCGCCACTACATCATCGACCGCGGACGCATCGCCTGGCACGGCGACGGCGAGGCGTTCCGCGCCGAGGCCGGGGCGCTGCAGCGGCGCTACCTGAGCGTGTGAGAACCCCCTACCGCCGCGGAACGGGCATCGACGAGGCCATGAGCGATCACGAGTCACTGGAATACGAGTACAACCCGCGGGTGACGGTACCGGCGTTCGCCCGCTACTTCGAGCGCCTGCAGGCACTCTCCGAGGAGACCCGCAGGCGCCTGCCGGAGCGCATCGGGGACGTGGCCTACGGCGACGGGCCGCTGCAGACGATGGACTGCTTCCCCGCCGGGGCGGATGACGCGCCGGTGCATGCGTTCTTCCACGGCGGCTACTGGCGCAGCCAGGACAAGCGCGACTACGCCTTCGTCGCCCGGGACCTGGTGCCCCGCGGGGTCTCCGTGGTGGTGGTGAACTATGAGCTCTGCCCCGCGGTGAGCGTCGCCGGGATCAACGCGATGTGCGCGGACGCCGTCCGGTTCATCCACGACAACGCCGCCCGGCTGGGGCTCGGCAGCGGGCC
>NZ_WNXE01000619.1:0-979 GCF_010993615.1 Arhodomonas sp. KWT
TTGTGCGGCGGGACGTTGGTGGCCATGCCCACGGCGATGCCGGAGCCGCCGTTGACCAGGAAGTTCGGGACCTTCGTCGGCAGCACGGTGGGCTCGGACTCGGAGCCGTCGTAGTTGTCGACGAAGTCAACGGTCTCCTTGTCGATGTCCGCGAGCAGCTCGTGGGCGATGCGGCTCATGCGTACCTCGGTGTAGCGCATCGCCGCGGCGTTGTCGCCGTCGATGGAGCCGAAGTTGCCCTGCCCGTCGACGAGCAGGTAGCGCATGGAGAAGTCCTGGGCCATGCGCACGATGGTGTCGTAGACCGCCGAGTCGCCGTGGGGGTGGTACTTACCGATGACGTCACCGACCACGCGCGCGGACTTCTTGTAGGGCTTGTTCCAGTCGTTGCCGAGCTCTCGCATGGCATAGAGGACGCGCCGGTGCACCGGCTTGAGGCCGTCGCGCACATCCGGCAGGGCACGTCCGACGATCACGCTCATGGCGTAATCGAGGTACGACTGCCGCATCTCGTCCTCGAGGTTGACCGGCAGGATCTCCTTGGCGACGCTCGACATCGGGTGGTCTCACTCGGCTTTGGGCGATGCTCGAACCCCGCGCGGGCGCGGGGGCGCCGGCGGGCGTGTCATAAAACACGTCATGTTATCACAACGACGGCCGGCAGGACGGCCGCCGGCTCAGCCGTCGACGCGCTCGGCGCTCTCGATCACCAGGGTCTGCCGGGGCACGTCGCTCATACCGCTGGCCCGCCCGGTGGGCACCCCCGCCATCTCGTCGACCACGTCCATGCCGTCCACGACCCGGGCGAACACCGCGTAGCCGAAGTCGCGCTCGCCGTGGTCGAGGAAGGCGTTGTCGGCGAGGTTGATGAAGAACTGCGAGGTCGCGCTGTCCACCGCCTGGGTGCGCGCCATCGACAGCGTGCCGCGCTCGTTGTCGAGCCCGTTGTCCGCCTCGTTCTCGATGGGCTCGCGGGTCG
>NZ_WNXE01000061.1:0-16117 GCF_010993615.1 Arhodomonas sp. KWT
GCGGAGACCATCGCCGCCAAGGCGCCCACCGCGCGGCGGCTCGGCAAGCAGCTGTTCTACCGCCAGCTCGGCATGAGCCTCCCGGACGCCTATGCGGACGCGAGCCGCACCATGGCGCGCAACATGATGGCCGAGGACGCCCAGGCGGGTATCGACGCCTTCCTCAACCGCAAGCGGCGCTGAACGGGGCGGTGCGGCACGGACGGCGAGTGGTGCTAATGTAGTTCCCTGACAATACGAGAATGGCACAAGCCATCGTTCCGCTGCGGCGGGTTTGGGCGAGGAGGAGGATGCCATGGTGGCTGGTGATGTCCGGGCCGGTGCGCCGGACCCGGATGGCGAGGACCGTGTCATGGAGGCCTGGGAACGCTACCTCATGGGGGGCGACGTTCCCACGGACACCATTCGCGGGCTGATCGAGTCGTCCTGGGCGCGATGCCGGGATGTCGGTGTCGATCCCGCCCGGCTGCACGCGCCGCTCGACGCCAACGAGGAACGGTTGGTATCGCTGCGCCAGCGTAACGAGGTCCTCGTTCACGCGGCCCAGGCAGTCTGCCGGCAGGCGCGGGAGTTCGTCGCGGAGTCCGGCACGGTGATGGTGATCACCGACCCCGGCGGCATCATCCTTCACTACGAGGGCGACACGTCCACGATGGACGCCGCCCACGACATCCGCCTGGTGCCCGGCGGCAACTGGAGCGAGGCGGTCGCCGGCACCAACGCCATCGGCACCGCGCTGGCGTTGCGCGGGCCGGTGCAGATCCATGCCGCGGAGCACTTCTGCGAGGGCGTCAAGGCCTGGACGTGCTCCGCCACCGTCATCGAGGATCCGTTCGACGGCAGCGTCCTCGGGGCCGTGGACATCTCCGGGCTGCGCACCACCTATGACCCCCATTGCCTCGCGCTGGCCGTCACCACCGCCGCCCGCGTCCAGGAGCGGATCATGCAGGCGGAGCTGGAACGGCGGGCGAAGCTGCTGGACGTCACTTTCGGCCGAAGGTGGGGTGGACCGCGGGACGGCCTGATCGCCTTCGACGACCGGGGCCGGCTGGTCAAGGCGAACGAGCACGCCGCCGCGGCGCTGCTGGCGCACGGTGTGCGCCTGGAGGCGTCCGGCGAGTTCGGCGTGCTGATGCGGGCCGATCACACGCTGGTGGACGCCACCGGACGGCAGATCCGGACCCTGCCCGCCGACTGGGTGCAGCCCGTGGAGACGAACGGCGATCGGGTGGGGTCGGTCGTGGTCATTCCCCTGGTGCACCGTGGCGCGAAGTCGCCCACGGCCCCCGCCCGGCCTGTCGCCGGAGGGCACTCCGCGGCGTTCGACGACATCGTGGCGGGCCGGCCCTCCCTGGCGCCGCAGGTGGAGCGCACCGAACGCCTCGCGAAGCTGCATGTCCCGGTGCTCCTCCAGGGCGAGACCGGTGTCGGCAAGGAGGTCTTCGCGCGGGCGATACACCGCGCCGGCCCCACGGCGGACGGGAATTTCGTGGCCCTGAACTGTGGCGGTCTCTCCCGGGAGCTGCTGACCAGCGAGCTGTTCGGCTATGTCGAGGGTGCCTTCACCGGGGCGCGCCGTGGTGGCATGGCGGGCAAGATCGAGGCGGCGGACGGCGGGACGCTGTTCCTCGACGAGATCGGCGAGATGCCGCTGGATATCCAGCCCCATTTCCTGCGCGTGCTCCAGGAGGGGGAGTTCTACCGGCTCGGCGATACCCGGCCGCGCAAGGTGCGGTTCCGCCTGCTCGCAGCGACCAACCGCGACCTGCGCGAGGAGATCGCCGCCGAGCGTTTCCGCATGGATCTGTTCTACCGGCTCTCGGTGATGTCGCTGACCATTCCGCCGCTTCGCGAGCACCGTGATGACATCGTCCCCCTGGCGCACCGGCTGGCCGCCGACGTGGCGGCGGCACAGGGGCTGGTGCCCCCCGCCTTCGCCCCCGAGGTGGACGAGCTGCTTCGCCGCCACGACTGGCCCGGCAATGTCCGCGAGCTCCACAACGCCGTCGAGGCCGCCGTGCTCATGGCCGAGGGCGAGACCGTCGTGCCCGCCGACCTGCCGGAGGAGTACCACGCCGGCGCCCCCGGCGGGGGCCCGCCGCTGGGGGGCGCGAGTCTGGAAGCGGCGGAACACGAGGCCATCGTGCGCGCGATTCACGACAGTGCCGGCAACCTGACCCGTGCCGCGCGCGAGCTGGGCATCGCCAAGAGCACGCTCTACCTCAAGATGAAGCGGCTGGGCATCGACCGGGATTCCGCCCTCGACTGAATCCCGGGCCGGCGCGGGCGTTCGATCCCGGCACTGCTGCCGGCGTCCGATAGCGGCGTGCGTCGAACGTTTGGACGTTCGATTTCCGGACGTTCCCCAGGCGTCCCGGTAGCTCCTGTTAATCCATAAAATCCCTTTTGAAACAGAGATCAATCACCTCCTCGCCCGTTCTGGCACACGCCGTGCAATAGCGCCTGGCGACGGCATCCGCCGTCCGCTAACGCACAACGAGGAGGAGAGACCGTGGAAGCACATACCGAGGCCGTGGAGGTGTTGGGCATCGATGCCGGGGGCACGATGACCGATACCTTCTTCGTCGACGCCGCCGGCGACTTCGTCGTCGGAAAGGCACAGTCCAATCCGGACGACGAGTCCGTGGCGCTGCTGAACTCGGCGGAGGATGCCCTGGGGCTGTGGGGGACGACGGTGGAGCAGGCGTTCCCGGACATGGTCACCGCCGTGTACTCCGGGACCGCCATGCTCAACCGGGTCGTCTCGCGCAAGGGCCTGGACGTGGGGCTGATCGTCAACCGGGGCATGGAGGACGTCTCCCGGATGGGCCGGGCCATCCAGTCGTACCTCGGCTATGCCTACGAGGACCGTCTGCATCTCAACACCCACCGCTACGACGAGCCGCTGGTCCCGCGCCGCAACACCCGCGGCGTGACCGAGCGCATCGACTCCAAGGGCGACGTGGTCATCCCCCTGCGTGACGAGGAGGTGCGCGAGGCCGCGCGCGAGCTGCTGGAGGCCGGTGTGCACGGGCTGGTCATCTGCCTGATGCACTCGTACAAGAACCCGGTTCACGAGCGTCGTGTCCGCGACCTGTGCACCGAGGTCGCCCGCGAGATGGGGCGGGACGTCACCATCGTTGCCTCGGCGGACTACTACCCCGTGCGCAAGGAATCCCACCGGATCAATACCACGGTGCTGGAGGCGTATGCCGCCGAGCCCTCCCGCAAGACGCTCCACCGGATCTCCGACCGGCTTCGCGATCACGGCACGCACTTCGACCTGCGGGTGATGGCGAGCCACGGCGGCACCATCGGCTGGAAGGCCAAGGAGCTGGCCCGGACCCTGGTTTCCGGTCCCATCGGCGGGGTCATCGGCGCCAAGTATCTCGGCGATCAGCTCGGCTACAAGAACATCGCGTGCTCGGATATCGGTGGCACCAGCTTTGACATGGCACTGATCACCGGGGGCGATTTCACCATCAAGCAGGACCCGGACATGGCCCGTCTGGTGCTGTCCCTGCCGCTGGTGGCGATGGACACCGTCGGGGCGGGGGCGGGCAGCTTCGTGCGCCTCGACCCGTACACCGGCGGGCTCAAGCTCGGGCCCGACAGCGCCGGCTACCGGGTCGGCGTGTGCTGGCCCGACAGTGGGCTGGAGACCGTGACCGTCTCCGACTGCCACCTCGTGCTGGGGTATCTCAACCCGGACAACTTCCTCGGCGGGGTGGTCAAGCTCGACCGCGAGCGCGCCTACCAGGCGGTGAAGGAACAGCTCGCCGACCCGCTCAAGCTCCCCGTCGAGGAGGCGGCCTCCGGGGTCATCGAGCTGCTCGACTTCGAGCTGCGGCAGTACCTGCGCTCCATGGTCAGCGCCAAGGGCTACAACCCCCAGGACTTCGTGTGTTTCTCCTACGGCGGCGCCGGGCCGGTGCACACCTACGGCTACACCGAGGACCTGGGCTTCGAGGACATCATCGTCCCGGCCTTCGCCGCGGGGTTCTCGGCGTTCGGCTGCGCGGCCGCGGAGTTCGAATACCGTTACGACATGAGCCAGGACATCTCCCTGGCCCCGGACGCGGGCGAGGCGGAACGCCGCAGCGCGGCGGAGACCCTGCAGAAGGGCTGGTCGGAGCTCACCGAGAAGGTCATCGAGGAGTTCCGTATCAACGGCTTCTCGCCCTCGGACGTGCAGCTCAAGCCCGGTTACCGCATGCAATACCGCGGCCAGCTCAACGACCTGGAGATCGACTCGCCCATCCCGAAGGCCGGGTCCGCCGACGACTGGGACCAGCTCGTCGATGCCTTCAACGAGCAGTACGGCCGCGTCTACGCCAACTCGGCCCGCTCACCGGAGCTCGGTTACAGTGTCACCGGCGCGATCATGCGCGGGGTGGTGGATACCACCAAGCCGAAGATCCCGGTGGAGCCGGAGGCCGGCGAGACGCCCCCCGCGGAGGCCCATCTCGGTACCCGGCGGTTCTTCCGGCGTGGCCGCTGGTACGACGCGGACCTCTACCAGATGGAGACGCTGCAGGCGGGTAACCGGCTGCGGGGGCCGGTGGTGATCGAGTCGCCGGCCACCACCTTCGTTGTCCCCGACGGCTTCGAGACCTACCTCGACAAGCACCGGCTGTTCCATCTCAGGCAGCTGTAAACGATTCCGACAGGAGAGAGAGGAGAGACCATAATGAGTGCAGTAATGGACATGGGTGGCCGCGACGGCCTCACATGGGGCGGTGCCTCGCTCAAGTCCCACCGGGACGAGGTGCTGGCACGCACCCGTGAGACCGGGCATTACAACGGCTTCACGAGCCTGGCCCTGAAGGAACGCGAGCCGATCCGCTACGAGAAGATCTTCTCGCGGCTGCGCGGCGGGGTCGTCGACGCCCGCGAGACGGCCAAGCGGATCGCGGCCTCGCCGATCGTCGAGCAGGAGGGGGAGCTGTGCTTCACCCTCTACAACGCCGCCGGCGACTGCGTGGTGACCTCCACCGGCATCATCATCCACGTCGGCACCATGGGCGCGGCGATCAAGTACATGATCGAGAACGACTGGGAGGGCAATCCCGGTATCGAGCCCGGTGACATCTTCACCAACAACGACTGCTCCATCGGCAACGTGCATCCCTGCGATATCGCCAGCATCGTGCCCATCTTCCACGAGGGCGTGCTGGTGGGCTGGGTCGGCGGCGTCACCCACGTCATCGACACCGGCTCGGTGGCGCCCGGGTCGATGTCCACCGGCCAGGTCCAGCGTTTCGGCGACGGCTACCAGGTGACCTGCCGCAAGACCGGTACCAACGACCGGCTGCACAAGGACTGGCTGCACGAGAGCCAGCGCTCGGTGCGGGCCACCAGCTTCTGGGTCCTCGACGAGCGCACCCGGGTGGCCGGCTGCCACATGATCCGTGACATGGTCGAGGAGCTCATCCGCGAGGAGGGCATCGACGCCTGGGAGGAGTTCGCCTACGAGGTGGTCGAGGACGGGCGCCGCGGCCTGCAGAACCGCATCAAGTCGCTGACGATCCCCGGCAGGACGCGTCAGGTCGCGTTCGTGGACGTGCCCTACGACCACGAGGACGTGCACCTGCCGTCCATGTTCGCCAAGACCAACAGCATCATGCACGCGCCCTCCACCGTGGAGATCCACAAGGACGGGACCTGGACCCTGGACTTCGACGGCGCGAGCCGCTGGGGCTGGCATACCTTCAACGCGAACCAGGTGGCGTTCACCAGCGGTATCTGGGTGATGATGACCCAGACCCTCGTGCCCACGGAGCGGGTCAACGACGGCGCCTACTACGGCACGACCTTCCGGCTGCCGAAGGGCACCTGGATGAACCCCGACGACCGCCGTACCGGCCACTCCTACGCCTGGCACTTCCTGGTCTCGGGATGGAGCGCCCTGTGGCGGGGCCTGTCCCGGAACTACTTCGGCCGCGGCTACCTGGAAGAGGTCAACGCCGGTAACGCCAACACCAGCAACTGGCTGCAGGGCGGCGGCTTCAACCAGGACGGCGAGCTCCACGCGGTGAACAGCTTCGAGTCCGCCGCCGAGGGCACCGGTGCCTGTGCGGTCAAGGACGGCCTCGACCATGCCGCCGCGATCTGGAACCCGGAGGGCGACATGGGCGACATGGAGATCTGGGAGCTCGCCGAGCCCCTCGTCTACCTGGGCCGCTCGATCAAGACCAACTCCGGCGGCTACGGCAAGTACCGCGGCGGCTGCGGTTTCGAGACCCTGCGCATGGTGCACAACGCCGGCGACTGGACCATGTACTTCATGGGCAACGGCTACATGGTGAGCGACTGGGGGCTCATGGGCGGCTATCCCGCCGCGACCGGCTACCGCTTCGAGGCCCACGACACGGGGCTGCGCGAGCGCATCGACAAGGGCCTGTCGCTGCCCCTCGGCGGCGACACCGACCCGGATCACCCCGACTACGAGAACCACCTGGGCCCCAACGCCCGCGTCAAGCGGGACCAGCAGGGCATGACCACGGAGGACTGCTTCGAGAACACCGACCTCTACCTCAACTACCTCCGCGGCGGACCCGGCTTCGGCGACCCCCTGGAGCGGGCCCCCGCCGGGATCGAGGCGGACCTCAACGGCGGCTACCTGCTGCCGCGTTACGCCGAGAAGGTCTACGGCGCCGTGATCCATCAGGACGGCGACGGGCAGTGGCGGGTGGATGCCGAGGCGACGCAGCGGCGCCGCGAGGCGATCCGCCAGGAGCGCATCGCCCGGGCCCGTCCCACCCGCGAGTGGATGCGCGAGGAGCGTGAGCGGATCATCGCCCACGACGCCTCCACCCAGGTCCGGCAGATGTTCGCCTGCAGCTTCGGGCTCAGCGAGCGTTTCCTCGAGGAGTTCCGGGCCTTCTGGGAGCTGCCCGAGGACTGGAAGCTCGTGGAGGAGGATCTCGGGGTGCCCACCTACGGGGCGCGTCCCGAACACCGCATGGATCTCGGCGAGCTGCCGGACGTGCGCAAGGTGATTCTGGTCGAGGAATAGGGGAGAGACCACATCATGAGCAGCTATACGAAGAAGGACGTCCAGGAGCTGGTCGACGGCACCCTGGGCTGGGAGACGACCCACCGCATGCTCTCCATGCCCAAGGACGCGCAACGTTTCGTCCTCTACCGGGAGGTGCTGCAGGAGAAGGTCGACTGGGACGACCCGATACTCCTGCCGCTGGGGCCCCACCTCTACGTCGTGGTCAACGCCGACGGCGACTGGGTGACCCAGTGCTCCTGCGGGCACGAGTTCTGCGACTATCGCCAGAACTGGAAGCTCGAGGCCCTCGTCCACGTCCGTGACAGCAAGGAGGAGCTCAACGAGCTCTACCCGGAGCTGATGTCGCCGGACCCCGAGTGGCAGGTCTACCGCGAGTACTACTGTCCGAAGTGCGGCGTCCAGCACGACGTCGAGGCGCCGACGCCGTGGTATCCGGTCATCCACGACTTCGAGCCCGATATCGAGACGTTCTACCGGGACTGGCTGGAGATCCCGCTCCCGCAACGCGGTCAGTGAACCGCACGGGCCGCCGTCGAGGCGGCCCGTTTTTTTCGGTTGGTCGCACCGGGCGGAAGCGAATCGGCGTTTCCGCCCGCACCTTGCCTGTCCAGGAGACGCCGGGCACGGAGGCCGCACACGGCCGTGCGCGACCACCGCTCCCCGCGACTGCCGGCTGCCAGGAGCAGCGGTCCCCGCGAATCGCCTGATACGCGAGACGGCATCTACCGCAACGCCCCCGCGCCGGTTGGGCGTCGCAGGCGTGCAACGCCCCACGCGGACGCCGGGCATCGCCTGCTCCCGACCCGTCATCCGCGATCCGTTTCCGGGAGGGCACGGTGAGCCGACGCCGTTCCGCGGTGGGCGGCGGGGGTGGTGTCGTGCTGCAATACCGGTTCACCCCGGCCGGCGCGGCCGGGCACTGCCGGGGACGCCCGCAACCGCCGGCTGGCGGACAGTGCCGGGCGACGCCGCGGGGGACCGACCAACGGAGGGAGCCATGCGCTGGCGCGGTGTGCATCACGTGGAGTTCTCGGTGCTCGACTACGAGCGTTCCATCGCCTTCTACGACCGGATGTTCGGCTGGCTCGGCTATCACAGCTTCTGGACGCTGGACGTCGGCTACCGCTCCACCTACTACATGGCGCGTTATCCCTTCGCGCACAGCTACATCGGTATCCAGCCGGCGCGGAGCGGGGAACGGCTGCACCACGACGAGCACGCCACCGGCATCCATCACATCGCGCTGTGGGCGCGCCGCCGGCGGGAGGTGGACGACTTCCGCCGCGAGTTCCTCGCCAACGCGCCGGTCACCGTCACCGACGAGCCGGCGGAGTACCCGGTCTACGCGCCGGGCTATTACGCGGTGTTCTTCTCCGACCCGACGGGGATACGCTGGGAGCTCGCGCACACGCCGTTCCTGCCCGGCATCGGGGCGATCCGCCGCTCCCTGCGGGTCGCGCGGCAGCTCCAGCGGGAACACCCGGAATGGCGCCAGCACCCCGTGCGCGAGATGCAGCGCACGCTGCCCTCCCGCGGGGAGGCGGCGAGGGAGGAATGACCATGGCCGGGAACGAGTGGCGGGCGTATCCGGTGGCGCGGGCGCGGCGTTACCTGGAGCCGGGGCCGGTGGTGCTGGTCTCCTCGGCATGGGCGGGCGAGCGCAACGTGATGACGCTCGGCTGGCACACGGTCATGGAGTTCTCGCCGTCGCTCGCCGGCTGCATGATCTCCGCGGGCAACCACAGCTTCCGGCTGATCCGCGAGGCCGGGGAGTGCGTCATCAACCTGCCGACCCTGGCGCTGCTCGACGCGGTGGTGGGCGTGGGTAATACCACCGGCGCCTCGGTGGACAAGTTCGAGCGCTTCGGGCTCACCCCGGTGCCGGGGGAGGTCGTGGCGGCGCCGCTGATCCGCGAGTGCCACGCGGCGTTCGAGTGCCGGCTGGCCGAGGACCGCCTGGTCCCGGACTACAACTTCTTCGTCTGGGAGATCGTGCGCGCCTGGGTGAAGCCGGCGCCGGAGTGGCCGCAGACGGTGCACTACACCGGCGACGGCGTCTTCATGGTTTCCGGGGAGACCGTCGACCGGAGTGCGGACTTCCGTCCCGAGATGCTGCTCTAGCCCCCGGCCGGGCCGGGTGGACAGCGGTCCGGGATCCCGGACACCCGCCGGCGCGGTGCGTGCCTGACCCTCCACGCCGTTCGTGCCCTTGTGCGCACGTGAACGGCGTGTTCCTCTCCCTGCCTCCGATTGCCGCCGGGTATCGGGCCCGGTTCGGTGCGCATTGACCCCCCGGCCCCCAGGTGCTAGAACTATTAATATATTAATGAATGGCTGCCGGGCAGTCACGGTCCGCGCGCAGAGGAGCGAGAGGATGCATTTCCTGCCCGCCGTGACCGGCACACGATGGAACCGTTATCGAACCCGGATGCGGCGAGCCGGCCGGTAGAGCGCCGGTCTTCGGGCGTGAGGTGCCGTTTCAGCGGTAACATTAATATTTTAATGAAATACGCGAATGCGATCCGTTCACCGTCACTGACATCGAACCACGAGGAAAGCCGGTCGTGCCGCACTTGAGAATCGAGTATTCCCCCGGGCTGACCGCGCGCGCCGACATGGCGGCCGTGTGCCGGGCCGCCTACGAGGCCATGAAGGAGACGGGCATCTTTCCCCTCGCCGGGATCCGCGTGCGTGCCTATGCCGCCGACTACTGCATCGTCGCGGACGATCTCGCCGACAACGACTTCGCCGCACTGACGCTTTCGGTGGGTGCCGGCCGCGGGAAACCGGCGCTCAGGACGGCCGGGGACCACCTGTTCGCCGCGGTCCGGTCCGCTCTGGCCGGCCCGCTCGCGACGCCCCATTTCGCGCTTTCACTGGAGATCCGTGTCATCGATCCGGATCTCAGCTGGAAGGACACGCCGATACACGCCCGCCTCTCGAACAACGGCTGAAGGACAGCACCAATGAGCACGCTCAATGACAACCTCGTTCGTGCCGAAGGCTATCTGACACGCTTCCGCGAGGGCGGCGTGATGAACCACATCAACGGCGAATCGGTGCCCGGCGTCGCCGGCCGTACGTTCGAGACGCTCTCGCCGATCGATCTCGAGCCCCTTGCCGCGGTCGCCAGGGGGGATGCCGGCGACATCGACCGTGCCGTCGCCGCCGCCGAGACGGCCTTCAGGACCTGGCGCAGGACCCCGGGCCGGGAGCGGCGCGCGATTCTGATACGCGTCGCCGAGGCGATCGAGGCACGCGCCGAGGAGATCGCCTTCACCGAATGCCTGGATACCGGCCAGGCGCTGCGCTTCATGGAGAAGGCGGCCGTCCGCGGTGCCGCCAACTTCCGCTTCTTCGCCGACAAGGCCCCGGAGGCCGAGGACGGCCAGGCGCTGCGCAACGCGGACCAGATGAACGTGACCTCGCGGCGCCCGCTGGGGCCCGTGGGGGTTATCACCCCCTGGAACACGCCGTTCATGCTCTCGACCTGGAAGATCGCGCCCGCGCTGGCCTCGGGCTGCACCGTGGTGCACAAGCCCGCCGAGTTCTCACCGATGACCGCCAAGCTGCTGGTCGAGATCGCCGAGGAGGCGGGTCTGCCCAAGGGCGTGCTCAACCTGGTCAACGGCTTCGGCGACGACGCCGGCAGGGCGCTGACCGAGCACCCGGGGATCAAGGCGATCGCCTTCGTCGGCGAGAGCCGCACCGGCCAGATGATCATGGCCCAGGGGGCGCCCACCCTGAAGCGCTTCCACTTCGAGCTGGGCGGCAAGAACCCGGTCATCGTCTTCGACGACGCGGACCTCGATCGCGCCGTCGACGCGGCCAGCTTCATGATCTACTCGCTCAACGGCGAACGCTGCACCTCGTCCTCGCGGCTGCTGGTGCAGGCGTCGATCTACCGGGACTTCACCCGTCGCGTCGCCGAGGTCGCCAGTAACATCAGGGTCGGCCATCCGCTCGACCCGGAAACGGTGGTCGGTCCGCTGATCCACCCCGAGCACGAGAAGAAGGTGCTGTCCTACTTCGCCAGGGCGCGGGAAGAGGGCGCCACCATCGCCACGGGCGGCGAGAAGGTCGGCGAGACGGGCTGTTTCGTGCGCCCGACGCTGTTCACCGATGCCACCAACGAGATGAGCATCGCCCAGGAGGAGATCTTCGGACCGGTGCTCACCGCCATCCCGTTCCGGGACGAGGACGAGGCGCTGCGCCTGGCCAACGGCACCGAGTACGGCCTGTCCGCCTACCTCTGGACCAACGATCTGAACCGGGCGATACGCATGACCGACGAGCTGGAGGCCGGGATGATGTGGGTCAACTCGGAGAACGTCCGCCACCTGCCGGCCCCCTTCGGCGGCGTCAAGGCCTCCGGTATCGGACGGGACGGCGGGGACTGGTCCTTCGATTTCTACATGGAGACCGTCAACGTCGCCTTCCCGCGCCGGATTCACCCGGTGCCGCGGCTCGGGTGAGGCCGTGCGTCGCCCCGGGGCCTGGCCGGGGTCGGGGGGCGTCGCGAGCGGCGCTCGCGAGTGCCGCCACGCCGTCGCCATGGCCCCGTTCCCCGGCCGTGGAGGACTCGGCCGGACGGATATGACCGAGACAGGCGGTGCCGCTCCCGGCGGTACCGAGAGGAGGAGATTCATGACACGTGTCGTTCCCGCGCGCCTCGCGGCCTTCCATGCCAACGGTGCCGACCGCTACGGCCTGGTCACCGATGACGGCATCATCGACCTGACGCCGGAGTTCGGCGCGCGCTTTCGGGGGCTCAGGGAGGTCATCGAGGCCGGCGCCCTCGACGAACTGATCGGGGCCGCCGAGGGTCGGGCGCCGTCCTACCGTGAAGAGGACGTGAGCTTCCTGATCCCGATCGCCCGGCCCGAAAAGCTGCTTTGCGTCGGCGTCAACTTCCCCTCACGCAACGAGGAGTACAGGGACGGCCAGGCCGAGCCCGGCAAGCCCTCGCTGTTCATCCGCTTCCCGCGCAGCTTCGTCGGCCACAACGAGAACATCGTGCGCCCGCCCGAGAGCGAACAGCTCGACTATGAGGGCGAGGTCACGATCGTCATCGGCAAGGGGGGCCGCCGCATTGTCCGCGAGAAGGCCTACGAGCACATCGCCGCCCTGACACTGTGTAACGAGGGCACGATCCGTGACTGGGTACGCCATGCCAAGTTCAATGTGACCCAGGGCAAGAACTTCGACGCGAGCGGTGCGATGGGCCCCTGGCTGGTGCCCTTCCGGTCGGCCGACCAGCTGGACGACATCGAGCTGACCACCCGGGTCAACGGCGAAGTGCGTCAGCAGGATCGCACGTCCCGGATGATGTTCGACTTCCGCTATATCGTCAGCTACGTCTCCACCTTCACCACCCTGGTGCCGGGCGACGTCATCGTCTGTGGCACGCCCACGGGTGCCGGTGCCCGCTTCGAGCCGCCGGTGTGGCTGAAGCCCGGGGACGTGGTCGAGGTCGAGGCCGAGGGTATCGGCCGGCTGGTCAACGGCGTGGAGGACGAATGATGACACTGACGCCGGCCCAGGTCGCCTCGGCCGCGGAGGCGCTGCTCGCGGCCGAGGCGAAGTGCGAGCAGATCGGGCTGCTGTCACTCGCCCATCCCGGCATGACCCTGGATGACGCCTATGCCATCCAGGCCGCCCAGATGGAGCAGAGGCTTGCCCAGGGGCGGGAGATCATAGGCTGGAAGATCGGCCTGACCTCCAGGGCGATGCAGGACGCCCTCGGTATCGATACCCCCGACAGCGGGGTCCTGTATGACGACATGCTGTTCGTTGACGGCACCACGATCCCGCAAACGCGCTTCATCCAGCCGCGCATCGAGGCCGAGATCGCCTTCGTCATGGAGTCTCCTCTGGAGGGTGACGTCACCCGCGAAGACGTCCTGGCGGCCACCGGTTACGTCGCCCCGGCGATCGAGATCCTCGATACCCGGATCCTGCGCCGGGATCCCGAGACCGGCCGGGCCCGCGCCATCTTCGACACCGTGTCGGACAACGCCGCCAATGCCGGCATCGTGCTGGGCCAGCAACGCCACGCCCCCGACGCCTTCGGCCTGCGCTGGGTCGGGGCCATCGTCAAGCAGAACGGGGCGGTGGCCGCGACCGGTCTGGGCGCCGGCGTGCTGGACGACCCGGTCGCCGGCCTGGTCTGGCTGGCGCGGCGTATGGCGACCTACGGCCAGCGTATCGAGGCCGGCCAGGTAGTGCTGTCGGGGTCCTTCATCGGCCCTGTCGAGTGCCCGCCCGGGACGGACATTCATGCCGATTACGGCCCCTTCGGGTCGGTGAGTCTGCACTTCGCATGATCGCGGCCGCTTAAGCCAAATCCTGGAGACACACCATGGGTGAAGTCGTTCTCGCAGCAAAAATCACACACGTCCCCTCGATGTACCTCTCGGAGCTGCCCGGAGAGCATCACGGCTGCCGTCAGGCCGCCATCGACGGGCACAAGGAGATCGGTCGGCGCGCGCGTGAGCGGGGCGCGGACACCGCCGTCGTGTTCGACGTCCACTGGCTGGTCAACAGCGGCTACCACATCAACTGCAGCGAGCGCTTCGAGGGCATCTACACCAGCGGTGAGCTGCCGCACTTCATCAAGAACATGGCGTACCGGTACCAGGGCTGTCCCGAACTGGGCGAGGCCATCGCCGCCGAGGCCAACGCCGCCGACGTGCGCACTCTGGCGCACAACATCCCCAGCCTCGACCTGGAGTACGGCACCCTGATGCCGATGCGCTACATGCACATGGACGCGCCCGAGGATCAGCACTTCAGGGTGATCTCCGTCGCGGCCTGGAACGCCTGGCATCGTCTGGAGGACAGCTTCACCTTCGGTGCCGCGGTGCGCCGCGCTATCGAAAAGAGTGATCGCAAGGTGCTGGTGCTCGCCTCCGGCTCGCTGTCCCATCGCTTCTCCGATGATCGCGAGGCCAGCAGGAACCTGCACAAGTGGACCCGGGAGTTCGATCGTCAGGTCGACCTGCACGTTGTCGAACTCTGGAAGCAGGGCCGCTTCAGGGAGTTCTGCGCCATGCTGCCGGAGTATGCCCAGCACTGCTACGGTGAGGGCGGCATGCACGACACCGCCATGCTGCTCGGCCTGCTGGGCGGCGAGGCGTACGACCGGCCGGTGGAGGTCCTTACCGAACCGTTCGCCAGCTCCGGCACCGGCCAGATCAACGCCGTGTTTCCGCTGCCCGGGTGACCCCACGGTTGCCGTGCCCCGCGCTGCCGTACGCGTTCGGTGCGACAGGTGCTTCGCCAACGCCTCACAAGAGGAATCCGTCATGCAGATGCCCGTGAACACCTTCAAGCAGGCGCTCGCCGAGCAGCGTCCGCAGATCGGTCTGTGGCTGGGCTTGGCGAGCGGCTACTGCGCCGAGCTGGCTGCCAACGCGGATTTCGACTGGCTGCTGATCGACTGCGAACACGCCCCCAACGACCTGCACAGCCTGCTCGCCCAGCTTCAGGCCGTGGCCCCCTACCAGGCCCGGCCCGTTGTCCGGCCCCCCGTGGCGGACGCCGTGCTGATCAAGCAGTATCTCGACCTCGGGGCCCAGACCCTGCTGGTGCCGATGGTCGACACCGCTGACCAGGCCAGGGAAACGGTACGCGCCACGCGCTATCCGCCGGAGGGTGTACGCGGTGTTGGCAGCGCCCTGGCACGGGCGTCGCGCTGGAACAGCATCCCCGGCTACCTGGACCAGGCGGACGAGGAAATGTGCCTGCTGGTACAGATCGAGAGCCGCGAAGGGCTGGCCAATCTGGATGAGATTGCGACCGTGGATGGCGTCGACGGCGTGTTCATCGGGCCCGCTGACCTCAGCGCCTCGCTCGGCCACCGGGGTAACCCCGGCCATCCGGAGGTCCAGTCGGCGATAGAGGACGGTATTGCCCGAATCAGGAAGGCGGGCAAGGCCCCCGGGATACTGTCCGCCAACCGGGAACTGGCGCGTCGCTACCTGGAGCTGGGCTGTCTGTTCGTTGCCGTGGGCGTGGATACCAGCGTGTTGATGGCCGGCCTCAGGGATCTGTCCGCCAGCTTCAAAGGCGGCGGAGCGGACGAGGTGTCACCCCGCGGCAGCGTCTACTGACCGCAGTAGTGACCGTGCCGCCGCGCGGTGCGCGGGCGTCTGCGGCAGGGGAGGGGCGGCAGCGGTCGCGCCCCGGTGTGGACAGGCCCGACGGCGACTGGTAAATCTTGCCGTCCTGTATCCCGGCCATCCCCCGGCGCCCGCCCCGGACCCCGGTCCGGGGAAGGCCACTTGAGGAAGCCGTCTGCGCCGACCCTGCTAACCCGACAGGACCTGTTGCCCTTAATGCCCGAATCCACTCCGTCCCTGACCCTCGCCCTGCTCCAGGCACGGGAAAGCGCCATGGGGTTCTTCCGTCCCCTGCTGAACCGCTACGGCGTGACCGAACAGCAGTGGCGCGTGATCCGCATCCTCAGGCAGACCCCGGACAGTACCCTGGAGAGCCGGGAAGTCGCCGATCTGGCGTGTATCCTGCGTCCCAGCCTGACGGGCGTTCTGGGCCGCCTCGAACGCGACGGTCTGGTGAAGCGCTGGAAACCGGAGACCGATCAGCGCCGCCTGTGCGTGACGCTGACCGAGCGGGGCGAGGCCCTGTTCGATGAAATGAGCAAGGAAATGGTCCGCCAGTACGAGCTCATCCAGGAACAGCTGGGTCCCGAGAACTTCAGAACGCTCATGCAATTGCTGCGCAAGGTGCAGGGGCTGCACCCCGGCGACCCCGGACCGCACACGTAGCGTCGTTCCACCCCGCGGCGAAACCGCCGTACGTGGTGCGGCCGCCGAGAAGCAGTGAATCCCGCCCGGACTAGCTACTCGCGCGTTTCGTCGCCTGTTGCGCCTGTGAAGCGTCCGTCTCCGCCTGCCCCGACAGCGCCGAGGCCAGGCGGCGTAGGCTGTGCTCCACGGTCTCCAGCTCCTCGGGGGAGAGGGCGTCGAGCCGGTCGCCGAGGTGGGCCATGTGGGCGGGGAAGACCTCGTCGAACAGTGCCTCGCCCTCGCCGGTGAGCCGGACGTAGACGCAGCGGCGGTCCTGCTCGCAGGG
>NZ_WNXE01000620.1:0-977 GCF_010993615.1 Arhodomonas sp. KWT
ACCGGCGCCAGATCCGGCGGATCACCGAGGTCCAGACCGCCTACCTGGACAAGCGCCTCAAGGACCGGGAGATGGCCCTCGTCATCTCCGACGCCGCCCTGGACCGCCTCGGCGAGGCCGGTTTCGACCCGGTCTACGGGGCCCGGCCGCTCAAGCGGGTCATCCAGCAGCGCCTGGAGAACCCGTTGGCCCAGCGCATCCTCGCCGGCGAGTACGGCCCCGGCGACGTGATCCGGGTGGACGTCGAGGGCGACGAGCTCACCTTCGAGCGGGCCCGGGAGACAGCCCAGGCCTGACCGGCGCCTCGCGCGGCCGCGGGGAGCATCACGCCCCGCGGCCGTCCGCCTTGGTATAGTCGCGCAAACCACTGAGCCCCGACGGGCAAGGAGCCCCGACGATGACCGCACGCCTGATCGCCCTCTGCGCCACCCTCCTCCTCGCCGTGACCGCCGCCCACGCGGCGGCCCCGGGCGGTGTCACCGTCTCCGGGGCATGGGCCCGCGCGACCCCGCCCGGCGCGCCGGCCGGCGCCGCCTACTTCGAGGCGACGGCGGCGTCCGGGACGGACCGGCTGGTCGGCGTGGCCAGCCCCGTCGCCAAGAAGGCCATGCTGCACCGGACGGTGACGGAGAACGGCAACCGCACCATGAAGCATGTCGACGGCGTCGACGTGGGCCCGGACAGCCCGCTGGCGTTCGCCCCGGGCGGCTATCACGTCATGCTCATGGGCCTCGACCAGCCCCTGAAGGCCGGCGACCACTTCCCCATGACGCTGACCTTCGAGAAGGCCGGGGACATTCAGGTCGACGTCGAGGTGCGCCCGATCACCGCGGGCGCGGACTGACGGTCGAAGGCGAGCGTCTATACTCCCCGCGTGGGCTGGCGGCGCCCTCCGCCGGCCCACGTCTGCTATCGTGTCGTACGATTACCCGTCCGCACGCGGGTGCGGACCGATAACACACAAGGGGAGCCACCGA
>NZ_WNXE01000621.1:0-976 GCF_010993615.1 Arhodomonas sp. KWT
GCGGGCACCGAGAGGTCGTCGAAGAACAGCTCCGTGGTGTGGTGGTTCATCATCGTCTCGATGGGCTGGACGGTGAGGCCGTTGCCCGCCGCCTCGCGCAGATCGACGAGGAAGACGCTCAGCCCCTCGGTCTTGCGCGAGACCTGGTCCCGGGGCGTGGTGCGCGCGAGCAGCAGCATCAGGTCGGAGTGCTCGACGCGGCTGATCCACACCTTCTGGCCGTTGATCACGTAGCGATCGCCACGGCGCTCGGCGAACGTCCGGATCGCGGTGGTCTCGGTGCCGGCACCGGGCTCGGTCACACCGAAGGCCTGCAGGCGGAGCTCGCCGGAGGCGACGCCCGGCAGGTACGCCGACTTCTGCGCCTCCGAGCCGTGGCGCAGCAGCGTGCCCATGGTGTACATCTGCGCATGACAGGCCCCGGGATGACCGCCGGAGCGCGCGATCTCCTCGAGGATCACGCCCGCCGCCGTGAGCCCGAGCCCGGCGCCGCCGTATGCCTCCGGGATCAGCGCCCCGAGGAAACCGTCCTCGGTGAGCCGCCGCACGAACGCGTCGGGATAGCCCCGGGTGGCGTCGAGCTCGCGCCAGTAGCTGCCCGGGAAGTCCCCGCACAGACGGGCAACGGCGTCGCGTATCTCGCGGATGGTGTCGGGCTCGTTCATCGATCCTCCCCTGAATGAGCGCCCGTGCCGGGCGCCGGGCCCAGCCGTGCGAATGCCTGCCGCTCGGCGGCGTCGAGGCGCGGCACCAGGCCCTGCTCCCACTCCAGGTAGCGGCGCGCGGCATCGAGGTTGCCGTCGTGGCGGTCGTGTACGAAGAACAGCCGGTCGATGCAGGCCCGGTCCGGCGGATCGTCCGGCGTCTCCACCACCGGCCCGCCGGCGGCGGCCCAGGCGTCCAGGCCGCCGTCGATCAGCGCGACGCCGTCGATACCGTGATCGGCGAGGTCGCCCGCCACCAGGGCGGCACGATC
>NZ_WNXE01000622.1:0-976 GCF_010993615.1 Arhodomonas sp. KWT
GCGGGCACCGAGAGGTCGTCGAAGAACAGCTCCGTGGTGTGGTGGTTCATCATCGTCTCGATGGGCTGGACGGTGAGACCGTTGCCCACCGCCTCGCGCAGGTCGACGAGGAAGACGCTCAGCCCCTCGGTCTTGCGCGAGACCTGGTCCCGGGGCGTGGTCCGCGCGAGCAGCAGCATCAGGTCGGAGTGCTCGACGCGGCTGATCCATACCTTCTGGCCGTTGATCACGTAACGCTCGCCGCGGCGCTCCGCGAAGGTCCGGATCGCGGTGGTCTCGGTACCGGCCCCGGGCTCGGTGACGCCGAAGGCCTGCAACCGCAGCTCGCCGGAGGCGATGCCCGGCAGGTACGCCGACTTCTGCGCCTCCGAGCCGTGGCGCAGCAGCGTGCCCATGGTGTACATCTGCGCGTGGCAGGCCCCGGGATGGCCGCCGGAGCGCGCGATCTCCTCGAGGATCACCCCCGCCGCCGTGAGCCCGAGCCCGGCACCGCCGTACGCCTCCGGGATCAGCGCACCGAGGAAGCCGTCCTCGGTGAGCCGGCGCACGAACGCGTCGGGGTAGCCCCGGGTGGCATCGAGCTCGCGCCAGTAGCTGCCCGGGAAATCGCCGCACAGACGGGCGACGGCGTCGCGTATCTCGCGGATGGTATCGGGCTCGTTCATCGATCCTCCCCTGCATGAGTACTCGGGTCGCGCGCCGGGTCCAGCCGCGCGAATGCCTGCCGCTCGGCGTCGTCGAGGCGCGGCACCAGGCCCTGCTCCCACTCCAGGTAGCGGCGCGCGGCGTCGAGGTTGCCGTCATGGCGGTCGTGGACGAAGAACAGCCGGTCGATGCAGGCCCGGTCCGGGGGGTCGTCCGGCGTCTCCACCACCGGCCCGCCGGCGGCGGCCCAGGCATCCAGGCCGCCGTCGATCAGCGCGACGCCGTCGATACCGTGATCGGCGAGGTCGCCCGCCACCAGGGCGGCACGATC
>NZ_WNXE01000623.1:0-975 GCF_010993615.1 Arhodomonas sp. KWT
TCGTCGTGCTCGATGGTCACGTCACCGGGTGCCCGCGCGGTGCCCAGGGCACCGATCTCCTCGTCGGTGAGGCTGCCGTCGAGCAGGTCCTGGTAATCGATGCGCATGGGATCGGCGACCTCGCCGATGCTCCCGCCGGCCTCCAGGGTGACGTCGCGGCCGCTGACGTTCGGGGCCTCGTCCACGGCGCCGCCCCCGCCCGTCTCCAGCGCGACCACGTTGATGGAACGGCGCAGCTCGTCGTCGGTCCACGCGGCGCCGGCGGTGAGCTGCGCGACCTGGCCGTCGGTGGCCTGGTAATCGTAATCCGCCTCGAAGGACTGGAAGGCACCCCGTGACAACCAGTCACCACCGAGATTCTCCTCGAACAGACCGGTGACGCGCTGGTACTCGTCCGCCGCATAGGCACGCACCGCGGCATCGTCGTCGACCTGTCCGCGGGCGGCGAGAAGCGTGCGGTAGCGCTCGAGACCGGCGTCCGTGAGCTCGAACCCATCGCTGCCCGTGCGCCCCGAGCGCATGAGCTGCCAGTAGCTGCGATACGCCTGTTCGATGCTGTGCTCGAAGGCGGGTACCGCGCGCCCGCGGGCATAGGATTCCGCACCGTCCTCGTCGCGGATCTTGAGCCGCTTCCAGATCGCCTCGCGGGTCTCGCGGCTGACCGCCTCGCTGTCGACGCGGCGCCGGGCGTCGCGGATGCGCCCGTCCGGGGCGGCGAGGTAGACGTCACCGAGGTTGGAGACGGCGCTGTCGATCCAGAGGTCGCCGGAGCGGTCGCTGATGCCGATGTCACGCTCGGCGGTGACGTCGAGCACGCCGCCGGCGGCACCGCCGTCGCCGTTGTCGCCCTCGACGAGCTCGACGACCAGGGGCGAGCCGGCGCTGCCGACACCGCCCACGGCGCTGGTCACGGTGAGATCGCGGGCCCGGATGTGGGGGGCGTCACCGTCCCGGGAACCGGCCGCGAGCGCACCG
>NZ_WNXE01000624.1:0-975 GCF_010993615.1 Arhodomonas sp. KWT
TGGTTGTACGGGTCGAAGAGCACCACGGCGGCGTAGCCCTTCTCCGCCATCATCTCGCGCAGCCGGCGCAGGCGCCCGGCGCGCAGGGCGCGGGGCTCGAAGCTCATGGGCACGCTGTCGTAGTTGCCCACCGGGCCGGACGGGGTGAGCGGCCGACCGGTGTCGGGCAGATCGACGTGCGGGTGGGTCATGTCGTCCACGATGGCCTCCTGATCAGTCCGCGAGCTTGTCGCTGCGCTCCAGGCCCTCCTCGAGCTGGCGCTCGTGGATGGGGGCCATGCGCCCGAAGATGCGCTTGGCGCGCTCGGCGCGGCCGATGAACCCGGGCTCGCGGGCATAGCCGAAGATCACCGTGTGCCGCTCGACGTCGCCGTGCACGCGGGCGACGCGGTGCAGCGAGTAGCGGCCGTAGAAGATCTGCAGGTCGCCGGGCTCCAGCGACAGGGTCTTGATCGGGCTGCGATCGCCTTCGAGCACCCGCTGCACCCCCTCGAAGTTCTCGTCCTCTGGGTTGCGGATCTGCGGGCAGTACTCGAAGTCGCCGCCTTGCTCCGGCCGCTGGGTCATCATCGTGACAATGAATTCGTTGGTGTCGTAGTGCCACGGGTGCTGGCAGCCGTCGCGCAGCACGTTGATCACCAGCCCCGCGAGCGGGTCGGCGTACTCGTGGAGCTCCGGCTCGTCCATCGCCGCGGCGATGAAGCGCTGGAAGTCCGGGTTGTGGTAGACGCGGCGCACCGCGGTGTCCTGGGCGATCAGGTCGCCGGCGACGAAGCCGTTGGTGCGGTCGCCGAAGACGTTCTTGGGGTGGTTGTCCGGCAGCGCCGGATCGCCGTCGGAGTTGTACGGGTTGGTGTGGGTCTCGTTGTAGTGCGCCCGCGGGGCGAGCTCGCGGGTCTCGTCGCGGATCGCGGCCAGCGCCTCGGGGCGGATGAAGCCCTTGAGCACGACGCACCCGTCGTCGGCGAGCTGGGC
>NZ_WNXE01000625.1:0-975 GCF_010993615.1 Arhodomonas sp. KWT
GGCCTCAGGCCGTCGTCAGCGAGGGTGTCGAGTGCGGCCGTGAATGCGGTTACGGCCTCGGGCCGTCGCCAGGCCGGGCGAAAGTCCCGGACTGCATAGAACGCCTCGATTCTGGGCGCCAGGTCGCCGGAGAGCGGTGGAGACGGGTCGTCCAGCAGTGTCTCTAGCCGATCGCCGAGCGGATCCCCGACCGCGTCCGCCAGGGCGGCATGGCTACCGGTCACGAGCCCGGCGAGCAGTACGATGGTTGCGGTGATCCGGCCTGTGCGCACGGTCAACTTCCCCCTCCGGATCCGCCTGCGGTTGTGACCGTCGCCCGTTTCGCGATAATGGAGCCCTTGGCGGCGATCTGCGGACGGTTCGTTCCAGCAGCGTAGCCGCTCGTGCTGTCACGGAGGAAGACCGAGACGTGCCCTTTCTTCAGAGAATGCTTCCGCTCCGGCGGTATCGCCTCGCCGGGGTCGCGCTGGCTGTGCTGATGCTCGCCGGCACCGTCCAGGCCGCTCCCCTGGCTGACACCCTCGAGCAGCTCGCCCCCGGGGCCGATCCCCGGGCCCTGTCGCTGGCCGCCGAGGCCATGAGCTGTGCCGTGCAGCGCGGCCAGCCCGCGGCCGGCCGTCTCGCGGTGATCGACTACTCCCTCCCGTCGACGAAACGGCGGCTGTGGGTGTTCGACCTCGACGCCCGCCGGCTGCTGTTTCGCGAGTGGGTCGCCCACGGGCAGGCCACCGGCGGCAATCGCGCCGAGCACTTCTCCAACGTGCCCGAGAGCCACGCCTCCAGTCTCGGGCTGTACCGCACCCTCAACAGCTATCACGGCCGCAACGGCTACTCGCTGCGCCTGAAGGGCCTGGAGCCCGGGGTCAACGACCACGCCTACAGCCGGGCCATTGTCGTTCACGGGGCGGACTACGCCACCCCGGCGTTCATCCGCCGGGTCGGACGACTGGGGCGCAGCTACGGCTGCCCGGCGGT
>NZ_WNXE01000626.1:0-974 GCF_010993615.1 Arhodomonas sp. KWT
CCGTCGCTGTCCGGGCACGGCAGGCGGTGACGGCGCAGGACGAACCCTTCCACGGCGCTCTGCAGCCCCGCGAGCCGGGAGGCGGCGCGGTCGCCGCCGGTGCCGGCCTCGAGCGCCAGCGGCACCAGCCGCCAGGCGGCGACGGCGATCGTGCCGAGCACTACCAGCACGACCGCGAGCTCGATCAGGGAGAAGCCGCGCGCCGGCGTCACGCGTGTCATAGGCTGCCCCCCTTCTCGTCGGAGCGCTCGAGGATCTCCCCGGTCCGGTCCCAGAGTACCGGCGGCTCGCCGGACGGCTCCTCGGTCGAGGGGTCGCTGAACTCGTCCAGTGCGCGCTGGGCCTGGTCCCGCGATTCGCGGGCGTTCTCCACGCCGTCGCGGGCGAGGCGCCATTCGCGGTCGGCGATGAAGCACGCCTCGAAATCGGAGTCGGCATCGTCCGGCTGGTCTCCGGGTCGCTCGGCCTTGGCCTGGAAATAGTCGTCGATCGCGTCCTCCATCTCGTCAGTCCTGTCGACGGTGCGCGTCTTCGTCTCCGTGTGGCATTCCTGCTCGCCGTCCGCGTTGGTCTCGCAGACCTCGACCTCTTCCTCGTAGGTGCCCTGTGCCGCGTCGATCACCTCCTGGCGCTGGTCCTCGAACGCCTCCTTCGTGCGCTCGGTTTCGGACTCCGCCTGGTCGATGCGCGCCTCGAGCTCGTCGATGTCCGGGTCGATCCTTATCTTCTGCTCGAACAGCGAGCGCCGGCTCTCCTCGAGCTCGTCGAGGCGGTTGTTGAGCTGCTGGCGCCGGTCCGGGTCGTCGACCGTTTCCCCGTTCGTGCAGCTTGCGTCGTCGCGCTCGCCGAGCAGGCACTCGACATTCGCGATCTCGGCGTCGATGTCGTCGATGGAGCTCTCTATGCTCTCCAGCTGCTCGTCGCTGGACTGCCCGGAGGTGGTGCTGCCGAGGTCGTCGAGGGTCTCCTGCAGC
>NZ_WNXE01000627.1:0-974 GCF_010993615.1 Arhodomonas sp. KWT
GCCAGCCTGTCCAACCGTCGGAAGCGTCCCCGCCGCATCCATCACGCACTCGCCCTGTCCGTCGCGGTCGTCACCGGTATCGGCGCATTCGCGATGTCCACTAACAAAGGTGACGCGAATGTCGGCGGCGATGGGCTCGTGCGCACCCTGGAACTGCCCTCCGCCGACGACAACGCCACTCGCCCGGAAGGGCTGACGCCCCTGAAGATCCTGACCGAGCATGCACCGGAACGTGTCGGCCCGGCCACCGGCAGCACGGCCGGCAGCAACGGGCGTACACAAGCCCCGAAGCTTCAGACGGCGTCGCTCACGACCACGCCGGAACAGACCCTGACCGACGTACCGGCACCGGCAGATTCGCTACTCGCCTCCGAGGCCTCACAGTCCACCGCAGTGGCGTCACCGGCCTGGGAGGCCTATACGGTCCAGTCGGGCGACTCGCTGGCTGCGCTGTTCAGCCGCGCCGGGCTGTCCGCCCGGGACGTCTACGACGTCGTCAACGCCGGCGAGCGTGCCGAGGCCCTGACCAGCCTCTATCCCGGCGACGAGATCCGTATCGCCCTTGACGGCCGCGGCAACCTGGACGCGGTTCGCTACGAGCTCAACGAGACGGACACGCTCACGGTACGCCGTGGCGCGGACGGTTACACCACGAAGGTCACCACCACCCCGCTGGAGCGCCGCCGGCGGGTCGCCAGTGGCGAGATCAAGAGTTCGCTGTACGCCTCGGCACTCGAGGCCGGCCTCTCCGACCGTCAGGTCATGCAGCTCGCCAGCATCTTCGGCTGGGACATCGATTTCGCCCTGGACCTGCGCAGGGGCGACCGGTTCCGCGTGATCTACAACGAGATCTACCGCGACGGCGAGAAGCTGCGCAATGGCGACATCGTCGCGGCGGACTTCGTGAACCATGGCGAGCGCTTCCGCGCGGTGCGATTCACCTTCCCCGACGGGGACGCGCAGTACTTCACCCC
>NZ_WNXE01000628.1:0-973 GCF_010993615.1 Arhodomonas sp. KWT
GCGAGGACCACGGCTGCCTGCGCGAGGTGCTGATCCTCGCCGCCGCGCTATCCGTGCAGGACCCGCGCGAGCGCCCCATGGAGGCCCGGGAGGCCGCGGACGAGGCGCACCGGCGCTGGCAGGACAAGCGCTCGGACTTCCTCGCGATGGTGCGGCTGTGGGACGACTTTCACGAGCAGGCGCGCCACCTCTCCCAGCGCAAGCTGCGCGCCTGGTGCCGCGAGCACTTCCTCTCGTACCTGCGCATGCGCGAGTGGCGGGACGTCCACCGCCAGCTGCGGGACCTGCTCAAGGGCGGCGGCGGGCGCGAGAACGAGCAGCCGGCGGACTACCAGCCCCTGCACGAGGCCCTGCTCACCGGGCTGGTGTCCAATGTGGCCCTGCGCGGGGAGGACGGCGGCTATACCGGCCCGCGCGGCCTGTCGTTGGCGATCTTCCCGGGCTCCGGGCTCGCACGGCGGCGGCCCAAATGGATCGTCGCCGCCGAGCTGGTGGAGACGGCGCGGGTGTTCGCGCGCACCGTCGCGGAGGTGCGTCCGGAGTGGGTCGAGTCCGTCGCCGCGCACCTCGTCAGCCGCCAGTACTACGAGCCCTTCTGGCAGGAGCGCCGCCGGCGGGTGGCGGGCTACGAGGATGTCACCCTCTACGGCCTGCCGCTTGCCAGCCGCCGCAAGGTCAACTTCGCCCGCGTGGACCCCGCCGCCGCGCGGGGGGTGTTCATCGACGAGGCCCTGGTCCGCGGCCGCCTCGACAGCCATGCCCCGTGCCTGGCCCACAACCGCGAGGTGATCGAGGCTGTGGAGGCGCTGGAGGCGAAGTCCCGCCGCCGCGACGTGCTCGTCGACGAATCGGTGCTCCGCGCCTTCTACGATGAGCGCCTGCCGGCGGAGGTGGTCGACGGCCCGAGCTTCGAGCGCTGGGTGCGCCGGGACGGCAATGACGAGCGCCTGCGCATGAGCCGCGAGCAGCTCAT
>NZ_WNXE01000629.1:0-968 GCF_010993615.1 Arhodomonas sp. KWT
TGGCTGTTCATGTCGGTGATCGTACCCACCGCGTGGACGATGCCATCCAGCGCGGTGCCGGCCTCGTTGGTCTGGGCGAGTCCGGTGCGTGCGTTCTCCCGGCTGCGGGCGATCACCTCGGAGGCCTCCTGCGCCTGGCTCTGGAGACGCTCGATGATCTGCCGGACCTCCTCGGTGGAATCCTGCGTGCGCCGTGCGAGCGTGCGCACCTCCTCCGCCACCACCGCGAAGCCGCGGCCCTGCTCGCCGGCACGGGCCGCCTCGATGGCGGCGTTGAGCGCAAGCAGGTTGGTCTGCTCGGAGATGCCGCGGATCACCTCCAGGACCTGTCCCACCTCCTGGCTGTCCGTGGCGAGCTTGTCCATGGCCGTTCCGGCCTGCTCGACCTGGCCCGCGAGTGCCTCGATACTCTCCACCGTACGCCGGCCGATCTGCTGGCCATTGCGCGCCTCACCGTCCGCCTCACCGGCAGCCTCGGCGGCCTGATTGGTGCTCCGCGCGACCTCCTGAACCGTCGAGGCCATCTCGTTGACCGCCGTCGCCACCTGGTCGATATCGCTGTGCTGCCGGCCGACGTCGCCCTCGGTGCGCTGCAGCGCCGCGGCGATGGTCTCGGCGTTCTCGCTCACCCGGCGCACAGTGCCGTGGACCCCCTGCACGATCTCACCGACCTGTTCGAGCATGCGGTTGTAGGCGGTGTACATGTGACCGAGCTCGTTGTCCTCGTACTCGACCTCCAGCGGCCGCGAGAAATCGCCGTCACCCACCGACCACAACCGGCCGCGCAGGCGCTCGATACGCTGCATCAGCGGATTGACCCCGCCGAACCAGCTCAGCAAAGCCACAAGCAGGATCGCCAGAGCCGTGCCCACGGCGATGAACTGCTGCTCGCGCACCGCCTGGTTGGATGCCTCCGCCATCATGCCCACTCCGGCATTCATCTCGCGGAGCACCACCGGCGCACGCTC
>NZ_WNXE01000062.1:0-15837 GCF_010993615.1 Arhodomonas sp. KWT
GCGCGGGCTTTTGGGGCAATCCGAAGATGCTGGTGGGCCCTGCTGGATTCGAACCAGCGACCAGCGGATTAAAAGTCACCGAGATCCCGGGTTAGCCGGGGCTAGCGAAAGTCTTAATTTTTCCATCCGGTCAGGTGCTTGGGTGCGTTTGAGCGTTAGCGCCGATTAGCGTAGGTTACTCGAATCTGCTGCCCATGTGCTGCCCAGCTGCTGCCCAGGGCACAACGAGACGGGCCCGGCCGGTGCCACCAACACCTGACCGGGCCCTAACCAACCGGCACCTGATAGGGAGGCGCCGCGATGGCTGCTCGCAAGTCTACCGCCAGCGTCGTCAACTTCACGAAGGGGCGAGTTGATCGCTTCACCTGCCCCGATAGGCAGAGCGAGGCGAAGCTGTGGGACTCCACCGTAACCGGGCTTGGGCTGCGCGCCCGTCCCGGCGGCGGCAAGACCTACATCTTCCAGGCGCGTCTCCACGGGCGCACGGTCAAGCAAACCATCGGATCTCCGGCCGCATGGGGGATCGACGAGGCGCGCGCCGAAGCGCGCCGTCTGCGCGTGCTGGTGGACCAGGGCGTTCACCCTGGCGACGAGCGCCGCGCCCGGGAAGAAGCCGCCGAGCAGGAACGCCGGGCCAAGGCCCTGGAGGCCGTTACGGTCGCCGATGTGTGGGCCGACTACATCGCGGATCGCCGCCGGGGTTGGAGCGAACGGCACCTCGGCGACCACGCGAAGGTGATGCAGGCGCCCGGGCAGAAACGCGCCCGGTCGAGAAAGCGCACCGTGGCCGGGCCGCTGTATCCGCTGCGCGACGTGCCGGTTTCGGATCTCACCGCCGAGCGCCTGCAAGGATGGCTCGAGCGCGAGGCCCGCCGGCGCCCCACGGCGGCGGCCCTGGCGTACAGGCTGCTGCGTTCCTGTCTGCATTGGACCGCGGAGCATCCCAGCTACCGCGGCCTCGTTGAACCTCACCGGCTGTTCACGGGCAACGTCCGCCGCGCCGTGCCCAAGCCACAGGCGAAGTCCGATGCGCTCCAGCGTGAGCAGCTTCCCGCGTGGTTCGAGGCGGTGCGGGCGCTCCCGAACCCGATCCAGTCTGCCTATCTCCAGGCGCTGCTACTCACCGGCGCACGCCGAAACGAGCTCTCGCGAGTGCGTTGGGCGGACGTGGACTTCCAGTGGCGGAGCATCGCGATCCGCGACAAGGTGGAGGGGGAGCGCGTGATTCCCCTCCCGCCGTACCTCGCTGACCTGCTCGCCGGGCTGCCCCGCGTGAACCGCTACGTGTTCGCCAGCCCCACCGCGAAGGCGGGGTACATCGCCGACGCCAACCACGCGCACACGCGCGCCGTGAAGGCGGCGGGGCTGCCGCCGGTGACTCTCCACGGGCTGCGCCGGAGCTTCGGAACGCTATCGGAGTGGGTGGAGGCCCCGGTGGGCGTGGTGGCGCAGATTCAAGGCCACAAGCCGTCAGCGTTGGCCGAGAAGCATTACCGCCGCCGGCCGCTAGACCTGCTTCGGAAATGGCACACCCGAATCGAGGGCTGGATTCTTGAGCAGGCTGGCATCCAGCAGCCGACGGAGAACGAGGCCGGCCAGCTGCGGGTGGTCAAGTGAGCGTCCTGGATACCAGCCGGTGGCGCCCCGAGTTCCGGGCGCTACCAGAGCGGGATTTCGTCGCCGGGTTCATCACGGACATGGAGACTGAAGGCGACCGTCTCGGCGCGCAACGGCTGCAAGGCGCGCTGTCGGACGACCGCCTGGAACCCGCCCTGAATCGCCCATTCGGACAGGCTGCTCGCCCCGGCAAATGGCCGCTTCGGTTCGCGGTCTCTTTCCTTTTGCCCTTCTGCCAGCGGCCGGAGTTCCGCGCATTCGTCCGCGTGGACAACGAGACCGTCTCCGGCGCGTTCGAGGACGTGGCGAAGCTGGCCCGCCGCCTGGAGCGCGCGCTCGGCCACCTCGAAAGCGTCGCCTGGAACACCGAGGCCCTTCCCCTGGACGAGGTGATGCCCGGCGGAGATCGGGTGAACCTCCGCGGCGGCGTCCTGACCAGTGCGCTGCCCGCTCTCGCACTGGAGGCCGACGCGCAGGCGGCCCGCCGCCGCTACCGCGGACACCTGATCGACTCCAGCCCCGGCACCTACGAACGAGACCGGATCGTGGCCGAGATCGACAACACCGTGCGCACCCTGTTCGAACGGGCCATGACCAAGCCCGCGATTGCCGCGACCGTGACCGCGGTCCTCAGCCGAGAAGTCACCCCGGACGACGTGAGCAACGTGCGGCGCAAGATAAGACCCCGCCGACTCGCCAAGTAACTTCACGAACGACGTATTCAGGGAGTCAGGTGCCGCGCACGTAAGTGCCTGCTAATGCGGACCATGTAGATCAGCACCCCGAATATCTGGCCGATCTACACGGCGTCATCACCCGCGCCCGTAGATCATGTGCACGTCCATTAGCGGAGGTGCATATATGGCTACTTATGCGACTACCGAGCGGCGCGGCCTATCCACGGCGACTGTCGCGCGCCGCCTTGACCTGAGCCCGCGCGCCATGAGGGTCCGGCTGTGCCAGAAGGGGAGCTACTACGGGGTACGCCCCCAGAAGCTGCCATCCGGCCGTCTGCTTTGGCCGCCGGATACGGTGGATCGCCTGCTCGCTCAGGCTGCGAGCGGTGATACCAGCGACGGGGAGGGGGGGTAATGCCGAATCTGACAGGACGACGCCCGGACGGTGGGGGCCGACCGGGCGCCAGTGGACATACATGTGCGTGCGTCCCGGGTAATGATACCGCCATCCAGCTCCGCGATGCCACCCGGCCACGGTGGACGCCCGCCTGGCGTGATGCGCTAGTCGCGGCGTACGCCGCCCGGCGCGGCTCGGCGAGCGGCTGTGCGGTGATTGCCGCCTGGCGTGCGGCGCTCGCCGCGGACGGGGTGACGCGCCGTGACGCCCGAGTGACACGGGTGTGATCGATGCGATGGCTACGATGGCACCACGGCACGGTCACCGACCCAAAGTTCCGCCTCATCGCCGCCAAGTCGGGCACCCGCGTGTGCGAGGTGGTGGCGGTGTGGGCAACCATCCTAGAGAACGCGAGCGACGCCAGCGACCGCGGCACCCTCGAGGGCTGGCGCGACGATGTGACCGCCGTCGCGCTGGATATGGAGACCGACCGCGTGGCAGAAATCCTCGCCACGATGCGCAGTTACGGGCTGCTCGATGACTCCGGGCGGGTGACCTCTTGGAAGAAGCGGCAGCCGAAGCGTGAAGACGACAGCGCCGAGCGGATGCGCCGGCACCGAGAGCGGAAACGCCGAGCCGGCGACGATGTAACGCACGGTGACGCACCTGTGACGCGCAGTGACGCGCCAGAGGAGAGTAGAGAAGAGGAGAGTAACCCCCCTGTGGTCCCCCCTGCCGGGGGGAAGCAGCGCAACCGCGGTTCCCGCCTCCCGGATGACTGGACATTGCCGGACGAGTGGCGGCGCTGGGCCGTAGAGAACACGCCCGGCATCGACGTGGACCGCGAGGCGGCCAAGTTCGCTGATTACTGGCACGCCAAGAGCGGCGCCGGCGCAGCCAAGAAGGACTGGCGGGCCACCTGGCGGAACTGGTGCCGCACCGCCGAGGAGCGCGCGGGACCCGGGCGGGGCCAGTCGTACGGCGGTGACGCCCCGCGCCAGCCTCAGTACCGAAACCTCTCGGAGGTAGACCAATGACGCCAGTAGAGGAGGCAGTATTGGGCGCGGCGTTGTTCGAACCGTCCCTTGCCCTGGAGACGGGCCTTGCACCTGCACAGTTCAGCGACACGACCGCCGCGGCGATCTGGCAGGCCGTCACCGGCATGGCGTCCCGGGGCGATCCCGTAGATGCGATCACGCTGATCGCCGAACTCGGCGAGCCGTACCGTCAGATCGTCGGGCGCGTGGCCTCGGCTTCGTTCTCTGTGGTGAATATCCGCGGCTATGCCCGGAGCGTGGCGAAGGACGCCAAGCGCCGCCACCTGCGCGCGTTCCTGGACGGGTTGGATACTAGCGGTGATCCCGACGAAGTGGTGAGCGAGGCGCTGTCCGGGCTGCTCTCGATGGGGCGTTCGGAGGCGGTACGCGAGCACGATATGGCCGGCCTCATGGGCGAGCTCGCCACTGACCTAGACCGGCGGTGGGAGTCGTCGCGGCAGGGTGGCGTGATCGGGGTCCCTACCGGTTTCGGTGTTCTGGATCGTCACCTCGGCGGCCTGCACCCGTCGGACTTGGTGATCGTTGCCGCCCGGCCCGGCATGGGCAAGACCGCCTTCCTGCTGAGCGCGGCGAAGAACGCCGCCCACCAGGGCAAGCGTGTGGGCATCGTGTCGGCCGAAATGGCGGCCCTACAGCTTGGTGATCGACTGCTTTCCGCACATTCCGGCGTCCCGGCCACCAAGCTGCGAAACGGCGCCTTGGACGACGCGGACTTCAGCGCGGCAACGGCGGCCATGAGTGAGCTGCGTGATCTGCCGATCCGTGTGATGGACCCGGACGCCTGCCGTCCTGCGGACATCGTTCAGCAGGCGCACGTCTGGGCCGCCAAGGGCCTCGATTGTCTGTGGATCGACTATTTGACCCGCCTGCGCCCGGATTCCCCGAAGGACAGTCGCACGCGCGAGGTCGGCGAGATGGTCTTCAAGTTCAAGTCGCTGGCGAAGCGACTCAACATCCCGGTGGTCGTGCTGGCGCAGCTCAACCGCAGCCTCGAGCAGCGCCCGAATAAGCGCCCGATGCTCTCCGATCTTAGGGATTCCGGCGAGGTGGAACAGGAGGCCGACGAGGTTCTGTTCCTCTACCGCGACGCTTCCTACAACAGCGACGCCGATCCCCGCGCGGCCGAGATCCTGATCGGCAAGAACCGCCACGGGCCGGCCGGTGTGTCGGTGCCGATGCGCTTCATCGACGAACGCATGACCTGGTTGGACCCGGATATGAGGTACGCATGAACGCCGAAATGCAGACGCGGAACACCGCCGCCGACCTGGCCGGACGCATCGAGGTACACGGCCGCACCTGCGCTGTCTACCTCGACCGCGCAGTGGACGGGACCAGCGTCACCCCGGAGCGGCTGCGCCGGGCACTGGACAAGCAGCCCCTTGGGGCAATGGGTGGGCGCCATCAAGACGCCCGCGCGCTTCGCGCCATCGCCCTGGCCCTGGAGGCGGACCTGTGAGCGACAAGAACGACGTGGCCGAGCTTCCACGGCCGTTCCGCCGCTTCGCCGGCTGGGGCGTGCCAATCGAGGGCGGTGGTGACTTCGCGCACGCCATTTGGCGAATCCCACTACCCGGGGTCGGGTGGGTGTCCGGCCCCATGTGCTTCCGCGCCGGACGCGGTGAGCATCGAACCGCACCGGGCGACACGCCTCGGTGCAGCCACTGCCGTGGGGAAGTCGCGGCGTTCTACGAAAACGAGGAAACCGACGATGAGCGATGAGACGGAAAAGCTGGCGCCGCCGGCGCATTTTACGGCGGAGCAGCGAGAAACCTTCGCGGCGTTGAATCCAAATCAGCAGCGAGCCGTGGTGACCGCCATCGAGACCATCGAGGCGGCCGAGGCCGAGGCGAGAGAAATCGAAGCGCTCGCGAACGCCATGCAGCGGCGCCGGGGCGAGATCGGCAGGCAGGTCCAGGAGTGGGCCCAAGAACTCCACCAGCGCCTCCCGGACACCAGGCAGGAACTGCTCGAGGGCGAGGCCGAGCTCGACGACCTCTTGGACCTGCTGAATCAGCGGCGGTTGCTGCGGGACCTGGAATCGGAGCTACCAGAGCTGGATAAGGCCGTTCACTCCCAGCGTCACCGCGCGTTGCAGCCGGGTAACCGCATTCGAGGCGCGAACCGCATCCTTGCGGCCAATGGCCTGAACTAACCAACTGAAGCCCCGCTCCGGCGGGGCAGATCTTAGGTTTTCTCAGGTAGAGAGGCAAACCCGGATGACCAAAATCACCGACAAGCAGGAAGCGTTCGCACGTGAATATCTCACGGACCTGAACGCAACACAGGCAGCTATCCGCGCGGGCTACAGCGCGAAGACGGCGAGCCAGACGGGGCACGAACTCCTCGGCAAGCCCGCGGTCGCGGAGCACATTGCAGAACTCAAGGCGGAGCGCGAACGGCGACTTGAGGTGAACGCGGACACGGTAGTGCGGGAGCTTGCCAGAGTTGGCCTGATGGACCCGCGCAAGCTGTTCAACGGCGACGGCACGCCGAAGCCGATCCACGAGCTCGACGATGACACCGCAGCGGCGCTCCACTCCCTGGACGTAGCGAGGATCGGTAACGACGAGGTCGGCGTGGGGCAGGTGCTGAAGTATCGCTTCTCGGACAAGGTGGCCGCCCTGGACAAGCTCATGAAGCACCTCGGTGGCTACGAGAAGGACAACCGTCAGCAGGGCGATACGGTGGTGGAGCTATTGAACGCCATCTCGCAGTGCCCGCAGAGCACCGCGCAGGGGCGGATAAAGGCGCGTGAGGAGGCCCGTGTTGGCGACAGCGGTGACCAGTAGAGCTACCGCGGAAACTGAGCGTTGTAGAGCCACAGGTACGTGATGGAAAAGCCGATGAGGTAGATGATCGAGCTCGCCGCGTAGTACGCCAACGTTCGGGAGGTCGAAGCGGCGAGGGCGCGCACCTGTTCCGCATCATCCCCCGAGTGCTGCAACAGCGTTTTCGCGGACTTCGCCTGTTGTCGCCCGGCGATGAAAAGCCACACCGCCGCACCCACGAATTGCCATAGGAAAAACTGGTGTAACTCGAGCGCATACAGGGCCCACCCGACCAGCGCTGAGTATCCGACAAGAAGTGGCAGCGCACGCCAGAACGTGCGGTGATAGGTGGTGAGGCGAAGGACCTGCATCACGCCGAAGTGCGATGCGAATAGAAAAACGGGCCAAGCAAACATGCCCATCGTGTCACCTCCCTGTGAACTGAATTTACGATGGGAAACGTAGCACCCCGGTGATGCTACGCAATGGCACTCGGTAGTTCGCTACTCCGCGTTCAGGTGCTCCTTCAATTCCCGCTTGCTTCCCTTCGCCGGCAGCCCGCGGCGCTTGGCCTCGGCCTGGAGTTCCTTCCATGTGCGTCCCTCAGTGTCGCCGTCGTCTGCCCCGTCGCCCGCCGCTGCCATCTGGGACGCCGGGGACGCGAGCCAGGCGTTGATCCGCTTGGCCGCGTTCTTCGCTTCCTTCGTTTTCATGCTCGTCGGGCTCGCCAGAAGCGCGCGGAACAGCTCGGGATCGTCTACCGATGCGGTGACCAGCTCCGCGGCCTTGTCCCGGGTGAGCTTGCCGAGGATGCGCTGGGCGCGCTGTGAGAAGTGCTGAGCCATTACCAGCGAGCTGCCCATGCCGTCAGCCATGTGCTGGCCGCTTCGGGCACCGAGATACCGGGCGAGGAGTGACAGCCATTCCGAAGGCGTGTCATCGATCACCGGCTCGCCTGACGATGGCTTGGCCTCGATCCGCTCGAAGGTGTTCGCCACCTTGTTGAGCCGTCGTTTCTCGGCGCCCGTGAACCCGAGGGCGTCCATCGTATCGCCGTGCCCGAGCATCAGCCGCTTCAATCGCTTGCCGCTGACGAAGCGCTCGCCATCCTGCGCCGTATCGCCGAGCTCGGATCGGCGGATCAGGTGGTCGATGAACGACGACTTCAACCCCTGTTTTGCCTTGCGATCGCCGCGGACCTTTCGCACGAGCGCGGTGGCGGCCTTCTTCGGCTCCTTAGAGCGAAGCACGCGGTCCCATTCGTCTCCGGGCGGTCCGTCCAGGTAGAGGGCAGCGCGTGACTTGGCGCGATTGAACGCCAGCCGCTTGGCGTTGGTGGCACGGGACTGTAGGCGCTTCGCGGCCCGCGCCATGTGGTCGGCATTACTGAGCTCGGATTTCAGTTCGGGAAGCTGGTCCAGCACCTCCGCGTGCTTGCGCCGGAACGCCCGGGCCGCGCGCGGGTTAACCGTTCCGCCGTCGCTGGCCTGGGCGAGGAACGCCGCCTTGAGGTAGCTCGCCACGTCCTCGCCGGCGTCCGGAACGGCGTCCAGAAACTCCCGCACTTGGGTGCCGGACGCCTGACCGCTGACGATCTTGCGCAGGGTGTCCGCCGGGTCCACGGCCGGGCCGCCGCGGCGCTCGAAGCCCAGCAGCCGGCCGACGGCACCGCGGCGGAATTTCCGATTGAGCTCACGGGAGTAAGACAGCGCTGTATCGAGGGCATCCCCCTGCCCTTCGGCTGCCGCCATGTCGTTAAGCAACGAATCCGAAACATTCGCCAGGATGCGGATTTTGTTTCGGTTCGGAGCCGGCTTCGCGCGCTCCTCGGCGAGGGCTGAGCCGACGCGCTGGCGCAGGGCGTGGACATCGCCGAAGGTCACGTTTTCGCCGCCAGTTGGCTGCCCGTCCGGGCCGAGGATCTGGGAGTCGGTTTCCTCTGCCGCCCGGGTCAGCCAGGAGGGCACGTCCTCGGGATCATCGAAGCGGGACCGCTGCCCCAGCTCCCCGCGCAGCGTCCGCCGGGTGGCGGAGAGCGTCGCCGGCGCGTCGCGGTTCACCTGCCCCCAGAGCTCGGCCTCGGTGCGCCGGGCGTCGTCCAGGGCGGTCTCGACGCGCGTGCGTGCCACCTCGCTGATATCGCGTTGCGTGGCGCCGGGGTCGAGGCGCTGGATAGCATCGTCTGCCTTCTGAGCGGCTTCCGCGGCGCGCTGGTCCAGCTCATCGAGCAGGGCGGCGCGCTGCTGCTCGAGGATGTCACGCGCGCGGGCCGGGTCGCCGTCCAGGTCCGTCGCCGCCTCACGGGTCACGCGGTTGGCGGTCGTGAGGTCGTCGGAGAGCTTCGCGTCGAGCTCCGGGTTCTCGTCCGCCGCGGTCCGCTCGATGCCCATGAGGCGCTTGTCACCGCTGCGCCGCGCGGGCGACAACGGCGCCTCGGATAGCGTGTCCTCTCCTGCCACCCGCGTAGAAGCGGCCTCGGGGTCAGCGGCGGCACGCTGCAACCGGCGAGCGGCACGCACCCGGCCGCCGGCCTTCGTGAACGGCACCGCCCCCGCCTTGGCGGCACGCCCAGCACCGCGAGCGAGCTGCATGGCGGGGCCGTTGCTCACCGCTGCCGGAGCGAACCCCCCGACGAGTTCGCCCAGCGCCTCGGCCACCTCGGAGTTCGGTGCAACGGCTTCACCGACTTCGCCGCCCGCCGTGGCACCGGCAACCGAGGTGAGTTCCGCGGCGGCGGTAGCCCCTGGCCGCGTGGCGAGAGTGCGGGCGGCGTCGTCCAGCAACCCCGTGCCGGCGATTGCGCCCCGGGCAAGCTGAGCCCCCCGGCTGGCGACGCCCGCATAGGGGATCGCGCTGCCGCCCAGAATTCGCGAGGCGCGGTTCCCGACGGTTTCCGGCTCGTTGCCGCGCTGGTAGGCAATTCCGTAATCGGAAGCGAGCGCGCGGAGATCGTTCGCGCCGCCCGGGATGGACGGTGCCCCCACCGCCTCCAGGGCGCTGTTCGCCAGATCGGCGGGCATACCAACGACATCGATCACGCCGCCGGCAAACGACTTCGCGCCGGAGACGAAATCCCGGCCGGCTTGCTCCATGAGGCTGGCGCCGTCGCCGGATTGGCGGCTGTCGCGTTCTGTCGTTCGCTCTCGGCGCTGTAACTCGGCCGCGAATGGATTGGTCCCGTTCGCGTTTTTCTCTCCCTGTGCGTTCGCTGTGTTCGACTCAGTGGCCTTAACCGATTCGGAGTGCCGCCCGTCCACCTGGTCCAACGTTCGGCGGGCGGCATCGACTTCGCGTTGGATCTCGGCGTCGGTGCTGTCCGTGCCCACACCACGCCGCTGCATCTCGGCCTCGAAGGGATTCGCGCTCGCCATTACTCGCCACCCCGCAGCTCGTTGAATCGCTGGTTCGCCTGGATGAGCTCCTGATCGGAAAGTTGCCCGGGGTCGAGCTGCTGGAGCTGCTGGAGGTTCATCGAGGAGATCGGCGCGCGGGACGACTCGCCACCCGGTGTGCCCCCGGCACCTGACTGGCCGTTATCCGGCTGTGTATCCGTGCCGTCGGGGCTGCCCATCAGGCCGACCACCTGGTCGATGACCGCGTTCTGGTTCGCGAGCTCGCCGCGCTTTTCGTTCGTGACGTTCCCGCCCTGGATCGTCTGCGCGTTCATGTCGCGCTTGCGTTGGAGGAAGTCGCGGAGCTGGTTCAAGCGCTCTCTCGCGGCGTCCGGGTCGTTCCAGAACTGATCGGGGTCAGGAAGGAGTTCGGCCACGATTTTCTGCTCGTAGACCGGGAAGCGGCCGCTGTTCACCAGGGCCTGCTTTGCCGTCTGGTTGAAGTTGCGGATAGCGCTACGCGCCCGCTCGGTGCCCGGGAACATCGCGCCGTCCCGAAACGGGCCGATGACGCTGCCGACGGCCGAGCGGATGTTGGAGATGGGGCCGGTGCCTTCCGCCAGGTCGTCGAACACGCCGCCCTGCTGGGCGTTATCCGCGTCTCCGGTGCCGGCGGCACTGTCCTCCATCGCGCCCTCGCCAGCAGGCCGGCCGGGGCGCCCCAGGTTACGCACCTCACCCGTGGCGCGATTCGTGGCGATAACGTTGCCGAAGTCGTCCACGTCGGTGGACACATTCCCGTTGGCGACATCGGTCGCCCATTCTTTCGGGACACCACGGCGAACCAGGTCCTGAACTTCCTGCTCCTTCTGCGACGGCTTGTCCGGTTTCCAACGCGGGGACGAGGCCAGACGCCTGACCGGCTCGCCACCGGGACCGATCATCCAGGTCTCGATCTGGTCGCCGTTCTTGAACTCCTGGTAGCTGTATTCGCCGCCGGAGCCGGTGAACACCGCCGGGTCCACGCCGTTCGAGACGGCAAGCTGCTCGAGCTGGGAGCGGAACTCCGGGTTGGACTCGACCATGCGCGAGAGCTTGTCGAGGCTCGACACCTTCCCCACGACCTTGTCCATGGGGATGTCCTGCACGAGGCTGTCATCCTCGCTGGTGCTTCGGCCCTCGGTTGCCGGCGCCCCGTAGACGTGCGTATTCCCCTCGTCGTCCGCCGCCTCCACGGCCAGGTCCACCATCACGCCGTCGCCGTTCGGGTTGGGCACGATGCCGCGCACGAACTTGCGCCGCACTGTCCAATCCTTGCCGTCCTTGCCCTTGAACGTCTCGCCGATCCCGTCGGATAGCTCGGGCTGGAGCACGAGATTGGCCGCGCTGACGAGCTGCTTCTGGTCGTTGATCTGGCCGCGCACGCCCTGCTTGAGCGTTTCGACTGCCTGGCGCTTCTTCGGCGACCAGACGTTGCGGAACGCCTTCATGACCTCGCCGCCGCTTGCGTCGTTGGCCTCCTTGATCAGGTCCGCACTGGGGGCCTGCCCCTGGGCAAGGGCGTAACCGATGCCGTTGAAGGCTTTCTCGGCACGGGCCTGGTCGCGCTTGCGTTCCGCCTCTCGGGTGGCACGCTGGAACTTCTGGCGCTTCATGCTCCGGAGTTCCTTCTGCCACTGCCGATCGTCCGCGCGGGCCTCGCGCTGCTGCTCGCGGTCCTGCATGTCCTGGTAGAAGCGGTAGCCCTGCTGGAACGCGCCGGCCGCGGATTGCATTGCACTCGCCATGTCGCCTCCTGGTCCTCACACGAAAACGGCCGGCGCCGAGAACGGCAGCCGGCCGGGATCGTTCGTTGCTCGTGGTCGGTTTAGAATCCGCTGCCGCGGTAACCGCCGTTCTGGTGGTAGGCCGTGGCGGCGGGGTCATTGATGACGCTGTTATCCCCCCAGGCCGGAGCGCTTTCGCCACCACCCCATGCCTTCATCGCCGAGGCCGTACCCATACCGCCGATTGCCCCCGCGGCCTGGAGATTGCCCGCTCGCTGCTGGAACGAGCGCTGGGCGTCGTTGATGGCGCGCTGGTTGGCGCTGGTGGCGATATCCGAGATCCCGCGAAAGCCACTCGTCGCTTTGCCGCGCCCCATCTGGATCACGTCTTCCAGACCCTGGTAGTGAACGTCCGTCATGCCCTGGTCCGCGTCGACGGTGGCGAGTGCCTGCGATGCGGCGCGGTCATCCGCGAGGGAGTCCATCGCGCTGGTCCCGGCGCCGCCGGCGGATGTATTGATGCCCCGATCCCCGTAGCCGCCGGCCATCTTCTCGAGCGCGCCCTGGAACTGCTGCTGTACGGCGGAGCCGGCCACGCCTTGGGCCTGTTCGCGGTCGGAATCGGTGGTGCGGACCTGCTGCGCGTAGAGTTCCTCAACCGGCGCAAACACGTCCTGGTAACGGTTCCAGCGCTCCTCGCCAATGCGGGCCAGCTCCTTCTCGTACTCGGTCTCCTTGACCTCGGGGTCGCCGCCCTTGGCCTCGGCCACCGGGCCGTCGTAGTCGAAGGATTCCTCCTCCAGCAGCTCGCCGGTGGTCATGTCGTAGACCAGCTTCGTGTAAACCTTCATGGTTTCGCCCTCGCCGTTTTGTCAGAGCTCTTTCACATGAATGACCTGCCGGGGTTCGAACCCATGACCTGATAAGTAGGCCGTCGCCTCCGGGGCGGTCGATACCCTGACCTCAACGCACAGATGGTCGTTTGCTTCCTGTTCCGCGGCCGCCAGGGCGTCGTCCGCCCAGGCAGCGACATCTCGCCCGCCAACAGCAAGAACATGCAACGCGTGGCCGTGCGCCAGCTTGTCGATGCGGGTAATGAAACTCCCGACCACTGATCCGTCATCGCGCAGAACGGCCCACACCATCAGGGCACCGCGGTCCAGCAGTTCCCGCACCCGCTCCGCGCTTTCGACGTACTCAGACTGCTCGATGAAAGGGGCAATGCGATCCCATAGCGCGTCACGGGACTGTTTCTCGAGCGCCGCAATGGCGAACCGATGCGATGACTCAGGCGTACCGGACATTCACGATCTCCAAACGAAAAAAGCCCGCAGGGCGCACCGTGCGGGCTTTCGGGGTGTCTCGCCCATCGTCAGGGCGAACAAATCCATGATGGCTACAGGATACCACCGGACGACCGGTGAACGCTCGTTTTCATGGGGTTTGGTGGACTTCCGCTCGCTTTGGCAGGTTCGCCGTTACTCGCCGCCGCCCCTCCGCGGATCGCGGCCCGGTGCTGCGTCCGCCGTGGAGACGGCAGCGCCCACCCGCACCGAGGTCACGCCGACGGCACGGCGTTCCCGCCTTCGTAGTGACCCCGCACCGCAGCCCCCGAATCTCGGGCGGCATCTCCGGCAACGGTCCAGGCACCGCTCCATTCTCCCGGCACTGACGAATCCACCGCGCCCGGGCCTTGTGCCACTGGACCCACAACCGCCTGCGCTCGTCGTCGCTCATACCACTCTCCCATGTTCGAGCTCTGGACAACATTGTACTCTTGACGTGACTGCGTAACGAATCTAGTGTTGTTACTGCGTAACGAGGCAAGTAATGGCAATGAGTGACGCCGAGCGCCAACGCGCCTACCGACAACGGCAACTGAAGGAAGGCACCGCCGCCCGTATCAATATCGTGGTCGATGCCCCCGCAAAGGCCGCGCTTTCGCGGCTGTCGCGGCATCGGGGCGAGACCCAGCGGGTGACCCTCGAGCGAATCATCGCCGAGGCGGAGCAAAGCACGGTGGACGCCCTGGACGCGCAGGGCCGACGCCAGTACTACGAAGACGATTGAGCAGACGCACAGGGGGCAACATGCAGAACGTCGCCAACATCACCAACTGTATGACCGAGGGCGAGTACCGCGAGGCCGAGGCCGAGCTCCGGTACCTTCTCGACGTGGATGACCTGGAGACCGCCGGGATGCGGGCCTGTCCGGAAGCGGTGGTGACCTTCCTCGGCCCGGGCGATCCGAGCGAGAACGCCGAGGACGCCCGCGAGATCGCCGTCCGTGCGAAGCTTGCCCGGATGGTGGGGGCGCCATCTTGGACGGAAGTGGGCCGGATCGCGCCGGAGGTGTATCGTGCGCTGGAAGGGATGACCTTCGGGGAGACTATCACGCTGGCGCGCGAGTACAGGCCGGATGCGCGGACCACCGCCGGTAACCTGATCGTCGATGCCATACCCGAGGCCCGGTGCTGGAGTGACGTGGAGCGCATGGCCCCCGGCGTCGCCGAGGCGTACCGGACGCGCCCGTTCCCCGAGGCCATGGAGGCGGCCGAGGTGTTCGCCGCTGAGCGCGACGCCGCCTGATCCGCCCGCCACCCGGTCCATCACGCCCCGCCGCCGTGCGGGGCTTTCTCATTCAGGCCCGGGCATCCCCTGGTGCGAACGTCTATGCTGTCCAGCGGGCACGCATGGATGAGGGGGCGCGGATGGAACCCTGGGCCTGGTGGATGATTGCTGCTATCCCGGTGGGCCTTGGCCTGCTGGCATTGGGGGTGGCGGTCGTGCTGAACGGCACTGCCTGGACGCTGCGCGGGGCTGTGCATCACTTCGGGTGCGCGGCTGCCGATGGTGGCTTTGTCGGGGTCGGGGTGCTGGTCATCCTCTGGATTCTCGCCACGCCGGTGATGATCGCCCTCGCGACGTTCACCGGTTTTGTTCTGTCAGGCGGCGACGAAGAGGGCAGCCGGCCGACCGGCGGCGGGATGGAGCTCAGCGCGGCTGACCGGCGCATCCTGCGCGGCGAGGGTGGTAGCGAATCCGAGCGCCGCCACGAGTTCGGGCACGATCTGTAGAGCGCCACCAGGGCAGACACGGAGGTCAACATGCCGAACCTGACCTACGCGCAGCGGCTCATCTTGTTGATCTATGCGCTGGCCGCCGTGTCATTGGTTCTATGGCCGCCCTTCTACTATGACATGGGAGACCGGTTGATCAACGCCGGTCACGCCTTCCTGCTGGAGCCTCCTGCCTTCCGCAGGCAAATCACTGCCATGGTCGCCTATCGAACGCTCGCCGTGTATATCAGCGGTCTCACACTTGCGGCCGGTGCAGCTGTTCTTGCGGCGGGAAACAGGGAGAAGGGGGATACATGAAGCGAGCGGCGCGAGTATTGGTTCGCCTCCTTCAGATTGTAGGAATTGTGTTCGCGGGATGGCAGATCCTATTCATGCTGCCCGCCCTGTCATGGCTGGCTGCACCAACAGTCGTCCCTGTCGGGTCTTGGTTTCTGCTTGGAATCAAGGCGATTGCGGCTGCCGTTGCGCTGCTCATCGCGTGGGGCCTTGGCCGGCTTTACTACCGCCTCGGCGGCGGATCGGTCGGCAGCGTCCAGGTTCGGAGCTAGTCTATCCGGCGCCGGCCACGCGGTAGCCGAGCGCGTTCCTTCGCGCTGAGTTCGTTGAGTCGGCGAATGGCATCACGCTTATCCTGGCGTAGCGCTTCGATCTCCGACTGCGTGAGGTCGCGGACCGCGTGTTCGCCCTGCCGTTCTGCCGCCATCCGACGGAACACCTTCGTCATTTCCTTCTTATCGTGCCGCAAGTCCTCAATCTCGGCTTGGGTGAGGTCGCGCACGTCATGGCCGCGTCCGTCGTGCTCGGTCATCCTCTAAACCTCAGGCTAATTCTATTCGGAAGAACTACCGCTGCGACCGCCTGACTTCCTGTCCGGTGCATCGGCGCCTTCCAGGGCGACGGTGGAGGGGGAAGCGTATCGGGACTTATCTACCTGGAGCAATGGCCGCGCCGGTCGGTCACCGGCGAGCTTTTTTCGCCTGCTGTGCTGCCCATGTGCTGCCCAATGCAGTTGATACCGGTGGTCGGTGACACCGGAGGTATTAGGTAAGATGCTGATTTTGTTCTGGTGGGCCCTGCTGGATTCGAACCAGCGACCAGCGGATTAAAAGTCCGATGCTCTACCAGCTGAGCTAAGGGCCC
>NZ_WNXE01000630.1:0-966 GCF_010993615.1 Arhodomonas sp. KWT
ACGCCGAGCAGGCCGAACAGGCCGATCACCGAGTCGTTGTAGTGATACGGCGCGCCCGCAAGCAGGAAGGGCATCGTTGTCCAGAAGGCGCTGAAGGCCGCAAAGACCATGGCGCCGTAGAAGATGCGCCGGCGCAGCAGCGGCTCCTCGCGCATCAGGGTCAGCACGGAGAGCAGCAGCCGCCCGTAGGACATGCGGTTGTGGCTGCGCTCGCGGGGCAGCAGCCGGGCCAGGACCAGCGCCTGGATCACCATCAGCGCCGCGGCCAGGGCGAAGACCGTGCGCCAGCCGAAGGCGTCCGCGATGCCGCCGGAGATGACCCGCGCGAGCAGGATGCCGAGCAGCAGCCCGCTCATCACCCGGCCAACCACCCGGCCGCGCTCCGCGTCGCTCGCCAGGTGCGCAGCGAAGGGCACGAGGATCTGTGCGACCACGGCGGTGACGCCCGTCGCCAGCGCGCACAGGATGAAAATCCCGATCCCCGGGGCCAGTGCCGTGCCGGCCAGGGCGAGGGCGGTACCGAACGACACCACGGTGATCAGCCGTCGTCGCTCCAGCAGGTCCCCCAGCGGTACCAGCAGGATCAGCCCGGCAGCGTAGCCGAGCTGGGTCATGGTGATGATCAGCCCCGCCGTGCCCCGGGAGACCCCGAAGTCACGGGCCAACGTGTCGAGCAGCGGCTGGGCGTAGTAGATGTTGGCGACCGCCACGCCGCACGCCACCGCCATCACGAAGGTGAGCAGGGCGTTCGGACGCAGCGTCTCGGACTGGCGGGTGGGTTCGCCGGTCATGCGCATTGATCCTTGTGGCAGCTATTCGAGGGCTAATGATAAACGGCTCACGCGGTACGTACATGCCGGGCCTCTATCACCGGAGTGCCGGGAGGGAGTCGGAAAATCATCAGGCAGAAAAAGAAACAGCGGCTTTAAGCCGCTGTTTCTATTCGAGATTTTGGTGGAGGCGGCG
>NZ_WNXE01000631.1:0-965 GCF_010993615.1 Arhodomonas sp. KWT
GTATCGGTGTTCGAGCGCCAGTCCCGGGGGGTTCGGCCCAACTGGTACGGCGAGATCCTGATCCGTCACTCACGGACCATGCTCGCCGAGCTCGGTCAGGCGGGCGAGGAGCTCACCGCCCTGCACCACGGCCGCGGCGGCACGGTGTCGCTGGGCACGGTGATGCCGGCGGCGGTAAACCTGCTCAGCGAGGCAATGGAGGCGGTCCAGCGCGAACGGCCGAACCTCAAGGTGAGCATCGAGGTGAACGTCAGTCCACGGCTGGTGGAGGGCCTGCACGACGGCACCTTCGACTTCGTCCTTGCCCGCGCGCCGGAGGACGAGAGCAGCGCGGAGCTCGTCTACGAGGAGATCAGCGAGGAGCCGCTGTGCTTCGTGTGCCGGCGCCACCACCCCCTCGCCGGACAGGCGGCGGTCTCGCTGGAGGACATGGCGCCCTATGTCTGGGTGCTGCAGCCGCCGACGGGGCTGCTGCGCCAGCGCGTGGAACGGCTGCTGCTGGAGAACGCGGTGACGCCGCCGCGGGACATCGTCGACACCCAGTCCATCCTGGTCTCGCTCGCGCTGGTGGAACAGATGGACGCGGTCACGGTGATCTCGCGGCCGGTGGCGGAATGGCTGTGCGACCCGGAGCGATTCACCATCCTGCCGTTCGAACCGCGCTTCACCGTCAAGCCGTTCGGCATCGTCTCCCTGCGCGATCGCCCCCTCTCGCCGGGGGCGGCCGCGCTCAAGGAGACCGTGCACCGGATCGTCGCCCGGCAGCACGAGGCCGCCGGGCCGGGGCCGTGACCGTCGCTCAGTGGCTCTCCCGGGGGACCTCGGCCCCCCGGCAACCGACGAGGAAGTCCAGGTCGGCGCCGGTATCGGCCTGGAGCACCCGCTCCACGTACAGGCTCTGGTAACCGCCCTGCATGGCGTGGGGCTGCGGCTGCCAGCGGGCCCGGCGACGCTCGAGCTCGGCC
>NZ_WNXE01000632.1:0-963 GCF_010993615.1 Arhodomonas sp. KWT
TCCGGGACCCCAGTGCTGCGTCAGGGTGACGCGGCAGGTCACGCCACGCCGGCGTTCATGCCTACCACGGCAATGACGGGGAGAAGCCGACCCATGCCCGAGGCTGCCTATCCGGAATCCCTGCTGTCCCGGCGGCTCAAGGTCGGGACCCAGGCCGTCCACGAGGCACTCGACCGGCGCATCACCGGCGCCGCCCCGTTCGCGGACCGGCAACGTTACAGCCGGTTCCTGCGCGTTCAGCTCCGGCTGCACCACGTCACCGCGCCGCTGTACCGCGATCCACGGCTGCAGGCCGATCTGCCCGGGCTGGCGGCGCTCGACCGCCTTGAGGCGGTGAAGGCCGACTGCATCGACCTCGGCATCCCGGAGGACGCCCTGGAGCGGGATCGCCGCGCGGCAGCGGCGGTCACCATCCCCGGCCGCCCCGAGGCCCTGGGCTGGATCTACACCCACGAGGGCTCGCGCATGGGGGCCGCGGTCCTGCTCCGGGAGGCACGTCAGGGGCTGGCGCTTTCCGAGACCTACGGCGCCCGGCACATGACCGCCCACACCGACGGCCGCGCCCCGCACTGGCGGGACTTCAAGACCACCCTGGACGCGATCGCACTGACACCGCTGGAGGCGGATCGCGCCGTCACCGGCGCCCGTGCCGCCTTCGTCTTCGTCCAGGAGGCCGTGGACCGCCTGATGCCCGTTGAGCGCCCCGCCATGCCCTAGAAGCCCGGACCGCACCGTCGCGTAGCGCGTCGCCGGACACCCGCCGGCCGCGCTCGCCTGACGCGGATCCGGGGCGGCACGCCGACGTCCGGTTTGTCAGCGCAGGAGAGGGAAGCCGCCGCACAGGCGGTTGACCGCCTTCCTCGGGCCGTGAACGAGGACGCCGTGGAACGTCATTTCCGCGCTCGCCGTCTCCGCACAGGTCGCGATGTAGTCGTCGTAATGCCGGCTATTCAGTGCCGAGTC
>NZ_WNXE01000633.1:0-963 GCF_010993615.1 Arhodomonas sp. KWT
GTGCTCTGGCGCCATCGCCTGCTCTACGCGAAGATCCTCTACGGTCTCGGCATCGCGCCGTTCATGCTGCCGCCGGTGATCACCGCGGTGGGCTTCATGGTCTTCTGGGCGGCGCTGGGCCACTACGGGCAGTTCGAGAATGTCGTGATCGCCCACGGGATCTTCCTGGTGACCCTGCCGCTGATGACGATCTCCCTCGGCCTGGAGGCGCTGGACCGGGAGATGCTGGAGGCCGCACGCACCATGGGCGCGGATGAGAAGACGACCTTCCTGACCGTGGTCCTGCCACTGGTCCGCCCTTACATCATATCGGGTTACGCGTTCACCTTCGTGCTCTCCATGAACGAGTACATCATCGCGTACATGGTTGCCGGCTTCACGGTCGAGACCCTCCCGATCAAGATCTTCAACGCCCTGCGCTACGGCTACTCGCCGGTGATGGCCGCGGTGGCGGTGATGTTCGTGATGATCGCCATCCTCGTGTTTGGACTGATCGGTCGCTTCGGGAACCTCCCGCGCCTGCTCGGGCGCTGGGAGCCGATGGACCGGTAATGGCCGCGGGAGCCGCCACATGAAGCTCGCGATACACCAGACCGCCGGCAACGCCGGCGACCCCGCGGCGAACATCGCCGATCTGGAGCGCACCGCGGCGCGCGCGGCGGCGGAGGGCGTCGCGCTGCTCGTGCTCCCGGAGATGTGGCTGAGCGGCTACAACATCGGCACCGACGCCTGGTCCCTGGCGGAACCGGCGGACGGCCCGTCCGCCGAGCGCATCGCGGCGATCGCCCGCGAGGCGGGGCTCGCCATCCTCTACGGCTACCCGGAGCGCTCCGCCGCCGGCGTGTACAACGCGGCCCAGCTCATCGACGCGACGGGCGGGCGCGTCGCCGGGATGCGCAAGGCACACCTGTTCGGTGACGGGGAGCGGCGATTGTTCCTGCCCGGCGACACTGGCCTGCCCGT
>NZ_WNXE01000634.1:0-963 GCF_010993615.1 Arhodomonas sp. KWT
GAAACCGCTGGACGCCTAGACGCCGTCCGCGCGGGCCATGATATCGGCGTCGTCGTCGACGATCTCCAGCAGCGCGGTCCGCAGCTCGTGCTGCTCCGCGGCGGTGAGCGGGGCGTTGTCCGGCCCGGTGATGAAGAATACGTCCTCGGCGCGCTCGCCGATGGTGCTGATCTTGGCGTTCTGCACCCGGATGCCGCAGCGCGCGAAGGTGTAGCCCACCTGCGCGAGCAGGCCGGGCTGGTCGCCGGTGATCAGCTCCATCGCCGTGCGCTCGTTGTGCGGTTCCTCGGAGAAGTTGACCTGGCTCTCGGTGCTGAAGTGGCGCAGCCGCCGCGGCAGCGTCCGGGCCGAGGGCTCCGGCAGCCGGTCCGGGGTGGCCAGGCTGTCGGCGACGTGGCCGGCGATCTCCGCGCCCCGGTCGTGGCCGCTGATGGGGTGGCCGTCGTCCTCCAGCACCAGGTAGCTGTCCAGGGTGTAGCCGTTCTCCGTGGTGATGATGCGCGCATCCTGGATGTTGAGCCGCAGCTGGTCCAGTGCCGAGACCGTGAGCGCGAAGATGTTGTCGCGGTCGCGGGTGTAGACGAACACCTCCGTGCCGCCGCGGGGGCTCTCCGGGTCGATGAGGACCAGCGGGGCGTCCTCGCCGCGGTGGGCATGGATGGCAGCGGTGTGCCAGGCGATCTCCTCGGCGCTGTAGCGCAGGAAGTAGTCCGGGGTGAAGTGCCGCCAGATCGAGCGCACGGTCATGTGGTGCAGGCCCTGCTCGCGCAGCCGCCGGCGGGCCTGCTGCTGGGTCTCGCGCACCAGCTCGTCGCCGTCGATGGGGTTGCCGAGGCCCCGGCGGATGGCCCGCTTGGTGAGCTCGTAGAGCTCGCGCAGCAGCGCCTCGCGCCAGGAGTTCCACAGCTTGGGATCGGTGCCGCGGATGTCGGCCACGGTGAGCAGGTAGAGGTAGTCCAGGCG
>NZ_WNXE01000635.1:0-962 GCF_010993615.1 Arhodomonas sp. KWT
ACCCAGAGCAACGACCGCGCCACCGGCTTCGGCACGGCGCCGACGCTGGACATCTACGACCCCGACAACAGCCAGTCCATCACCGACCCGGTGCGCACCGACTACGAGTCCGACTCGGAGCAGCTCGGTGGCTACCTCCAGGAGCAGGCGCGGGTCGGCTCCTGGGTGTTCCTGCTCGGTGGCCGTTACGACGACTTCGAGCAGATCTCGCGCACCGAGGGCAGCGAGACCGGCGACCTCGAGGACCACGCCTTCACCGGCCGCGCGGGCGCGCTCTACGAATTCGACAACGGCCTCTCGCCGTACGTCAGCTACATGGAGTCCTTCCAGCCCGAGACGGGCACCGACCGCAACGGGGAGACCTTCGATCCCACCCGCGGCGAGCAGTGGGAGGCGGGCGTGAAGTTCGTTCCCCCGGGCGAGAACGCGCTGGTGACCCTGTCCGCGTTCCAGCTCACCCAGAAGAACGTCACCACGCCCGATCCGGTGAACCCCACCTACAGCGTCCAGACCGGCGAGATCCGCGTGCGCGGTGCCGAGCTGGAGGGCAAGGCGAGCCTGGGCAACGGCCTCAGCGTCTCGGCCGTGTTCACCGTGCTCGACCCCGAGGTGACCGAGGCGAACGCCAGCGGCGCCGGTGTGAACCAGGAAGGCAACGCCCCCATCCAGACCCCGGAGCGCACCGGCTCGCTGTGGCTGGACTACGACGTCCCCGCCAGCGGCCGGCTGGGTGGCCTCGAGCTCGGTGGCGGCGTCCGCTACGTGGGCGAGCAGTACGCCGATTCCGCCAACGACGTCGAGGTCCCCTCGTACACGCTCCTGGATGCCGCGGTGCGCTACGACCTCGGCGCCTTCGACCGGTCCATGGACGGCTGGCGGATGGCACTCAACGTCAGCAACCTCACCGACAAGAAATACGTCACCTCCTGCTACGCCGACTACGGCTGGTGCTGGTGGGGCGA
>NZ_WNXE01000636.1:0-960 GCF_010993615.1 Arhodomonas sp. KWT
TGGACGAGACCGACCGGCTCCGTACGGCGGCGGCGCTGGAGAACGTGCGCACGGGGGTGCCATCGTCCTGGCGCAATCCGGATACCGGCAACGAGTACGTCGTCACCCCCACACGCACCTACGAGACCAGTGGCGGTCCGTGTCGGGAGTACACCATGGAGGCGTCCATCGGCGGCCGTCCGGAGACGGTGTACGGCACCGCCTGCCGTCAGTCGGACGGCAGCTGGCAGGTCCAGGGCTAGGCGGGCGACCCCCCGTACCGTTCCGTGGGTGGTACCGGTGACCCGGTGCCGGTAATGCCCGAGTGTCGTGGCCGACCCGGCGGCGCAGGCGCCGCCGTCAGGGTGCGGTCCTGCGGGATCACGGACCGTGATTGCGGCCATCGTTACCTTTCATTTGCCGTGGACTGCTCACCCGGATAGCGTTCGGTGCGACGTGGGGCCGATGCACCGGAGGACGGCATGAACAGTATGGAATCGGCGGCGTTCCGCGCCCTCTTCGGGGTCCCGTACCCCGTTGTCCAGGCACCGATGGCCGGCGTGTCCACGCCGGCGCTGGCGGCAGCGGTGGCCGAGGCCGGCGGTCTCGGTTCGCTGGGGCTCGGCGGCAGCGGTGTCGAACAGGCCCGCGGGCAGATCCGGGAGCTGCGTGCCCTGACCGCGCAGCCGTTCAACGTGAATTTCTTCTGCCATACCCGGCCCCGGAACCGACCCGCCGTGACCCGCGCCTGGCTCGAGCGTCTGCGCCCGCACTTCGAGGCGCAGCACGCGGAGGTGCCGGAGTCCCTGGACGAGATCTATGTGCCGATCGACGCCAATCCGGCGATGGTGGCCATGCTGTGTGAGGAACAGCCTCCGGTGGTCAGCTTCCATTTCGGCGTGCCTGGTGTGGATATCGTCCGAAGCATCCACGGTTACGGCGGACGAGTGCTGATCTCGGTGACCACCCCCGCGGAGGGGC
>NZ_WNXE01000637.1:0-960 GCF_010993615.1 Arhodomonas sp. KWT
GCGTCGTCGGCGTCCCGCGGTTTCGAGCCGACGCTCATTCGCTCCGCAACGCCGGGTGGCAGGCCAGTCGCTGCCATCCGGCGTTTCCGGTGTGGCTCCTTTCCGGTTCTATTCCCCCCCCAATGTCTCCCGGATTAACGGTCAGCTAACGCCTTGCCGGTATAACGGTTGGCGACGCCCCCTGGGGCGGGGGAGGCCGGGCATGCCACCCGGCGTATTGGATAGCTCATCCGGAAAGGAGACGAGAGTGAAAGGGAAGGCAATTGCCAACAGGCCGAACGCGCTCGCGGCGGCGGGACTGCTGATGAGTGCGGCGGCGTTTCCGGCGGCCGCCGCGGGCACGCTCACCCTGGGCGTGGACGGCATCTACGGCACGACGGAGGCGGATATCTCCGGCTTCGACGACACCGGTGACGGCCATCACTCCGGGGCAATGCTCGAGATCGATTACGCCGAGGAGCACTGGATGGTCGAGGGCCGCCTCGCCATGACCGAGGGCGACGTCGACTACGAGCTGGAAGAGCAGAGCGTCGACTACGGTAGCTACGGCAGTTATGGCAGCTACGGCAGTTACGGGCTCACCAGCCAGGAATTCGACATGAGCGCGGACAGCACCACCTACGCCGGCGGTGTTCGCGTCATGCTGCGCGATTCGCTTGCCGCCAGCAGTTTCTATGGTGTCTACAGCGGGATCGGGCTGGCGCACGTGAAGATGGAGGGGCGTATCCCCTCACCCTCGTACGAGGACGACACGCGCAACCGCTACAAGGACACGATCAGGAACTGGTATATCCCCGCCGGCGTGATCGTGGGCGGGGACGTGGCCGGCTCGCCGTGGCGCTGGGAGGCGAGGGCCGAATACCGCGCGGTGATCGACTCCGACCTGGAGCGGGACGTCGAAGGCGGCCAGGGATCTTTCGACGACAGCCCCAGCGTCTACGGGCTCCAGGCCGAGGCGAC
>NZ_WNXE01000638.1:0-959 GCF_010993615.1 Arhodomonas sp. KWT
GGGGCCTCCGCCACGGGTGAATCAAAGCTTGCCATCGCTCTCCCACTCCAGCATCTGGCGCGTCTCCGGCGATTCGGGGAAACGATTGTTCAGCAGCAGCCGGTAGCTCGCCACCGCATCCTGGTTGCCGAGCTCGTGCTCGATGCGCAGGCCGAGCCACGCGGACTGGGCGGTCTGCGGCGCGGCATCGAGGTAGCGCTGGTAGAAGGCGCGCGCGTTGAGGTAATGGCCCTGCTCGTAGCGCAGGCGTGCCATGCGCAGCAGGGCCGGCGGGAAGGTCTTGTTCGCTTCCAGGGCGCGCAGGAGGTAGTCCTCCCCGACGTCCTTTCGGCCAGCGTTGAGCGCGCAGTTGCCGGCGTTGGTCAGGGCCACCGCGACGCGGTCATAGAGCGGATTGTCCGCCGCGCGGTCGAACATCGTCAGGCCGCGGTCGACATCGCCGCGGTCACACAGGAAGCGTCCGTAGTTATTGAGCGCCGTGCCGTTGTTACCGTCGAGCTCCACGGCGCGCCGGTAGTGCTTCTCGGCCTGCTCGGGCCGGTCCAGGCGCTCGTAGACGATCCCGGTCACCGTGTGCGCGTCCGCGTTGTCCGGATCCTGGCGCAGCGCCTTGCGCAGCTTGCGCAACGCCTGCCGGGGCTCGCCCTGCTGCAGGTAGCGCACGCCGAGCTGGGTATTGGCGCTGGCCGCCTGCTGGCTGTCGGTCTTGGGCTGCGAATCCGGCGCGGGCTCCTGCTGGGGCACGTTCGCACAGGCGCTCAGCCCGAGTGCCAGCACCACCGCCAGCCAGACACCCCTCATGCCGCACCCTCCGGGGCGGAACGGCCCCAGCGGGGATGCCGGCGGAGGCGGTCCGAGACCTCGCCCACGAGCTGGCCGCAGGCCCCGTCGATATCCTCCCCCCGGGTCCGGCGCACCGTGGTGATGTAGCCGGCGCGCTGCAGCAGCGAGGCGAAGCG
>NZ_WNXE01000639.1:0-958 GCF_010993615.1 Arhodomonas sp. KWT
CTGGCGGACCTGCTCGGCCACGACAGCGTGGACGAGACGGTCGAGCGCGAGCTGCTGCTCGACGTCAGCAACATCCTGCTCGGCTCGGTCCTGCGCGGCCTCGGCGAGCACACCGCCACCCGCCTCTCGCTGGGGCGGCCGGCCATCATGAGTATGGGGTCGCCGGTCGCGCGGCTGCTCAACGCCGAGGACCTCATCTGGGACCAGGCGCTGATGCTGGAGGTGAACTTCCGGCTGGACGCCCGCGGCTTCGCCTGCCACCTGCTGCTGCTCATGCCCGAACAGAGCATCGAGACCATGCGCCACGCCGTCGACCGCATCCTCGACGGGCTGGGCTGACGGCCATGCCCGAATACGTCCTCCTCGACAACCTGGTCACCGCCCTCAACATCGGCGTCGTGATCGTCGACCGCGAGCGCCGGGTGCGCCTGTGGAACCACTTCATGGAGATGCACAGCGGCCACACGGCGGCGTGGATCAAGGGGCGTGACCTCTGCGAGGTGTTCCCCGAACTGCCGCAGGACTGGTTCTCGGCGAAGCTGCGCAGCGTCGCCTACACCCGGCAGGCGGCGTTCAGCTCGTGGACGGAGCGGCCCTGGCTGTTCCGCTTCGACAACCCGCACCAGGTCACCGGCGGGCCCAAGTCGATGTACCAGGACTGCACCTTCCTGCCCCTGGCCGGGCCGGAAGACGAGCGGGTGGAGCACATCTGCGTCACGGTCATGGACGTCACCGACACGGCGGTCTACCAGCAGCAGCTCCAGGACGCCCAGGCCCGGCTGCTGGAGATGAGCATCCGCGATCCGCTCACGGGCATCTCCAACCGCCGCCACCTCGAGGAATGCCTGGCCACCGAATACCAGCGCGCACGCCGTTACGACCTGCCGCTGTCGGTGATCATGTTCGACATCGATCACTTCAAGCGCATCAACGACACCTTCGGCCACCAGGCCGGCGA
>NZ_WNXE01000063.1:0-1722 GCF_010993615.1 Arhodomonas sp. KWT
TTGCCATGGTCAACGTGACCAATCGTTCCCACGTTCACGTGCGGCTTCGTGCGCTCAAACTTCTCCTTGGACACGGCTCACCTCATCTGGGCTGAATTCTGTTAACGCTATAAACCCGACTGGCCAAGGGCTCAGCCGGCCTTCTTGATCACTTCGTCGGCGATGTTCGCCGGCGCCTCGGCATACCCCACGAACTCCATGCTGTAGGACGCACGACCCTGGGTCGCGGACCGCAGGTCCGTGGCGTAACCGAACATCTCCTTCAGCGGCACCTCGGCGCGGATCACCTTGCCGGTCGGCCCGTCCTCCATACCCTGGACCGTGCCGCGGCGGCGATTGACGTCCCCCATGACGTCGCCCATGAACTCCTCGGGCGTCACCACCTCGACCTTCATTACGGGCTCGAGCAGCACCGGATCCGCCTTCGCGAAGCCGTCCTTGAACGCCATCGAGCCGGCGATCTTGAACGCCATCTCCGAGGAGTCCACGTCGTGGTAGGACCCGTCGAAGAGCGTGACCTTGAGGTCGACCACCGGGAAGCCCGCGAGCACGCCGTTCGCCATCTGCTCCTGGATGCCCTGGTCCACCGAGGGGATGTACTCCTTCGGCACCACGCCGCCGACGATCTTGTTCTCGAAGGCGTAGCCCTCGCCGCGCTCCTGCGGCGCCATCTTGATCCACACGTGACCGTACTGACCGCGGCCGCCGGACTGACGGACGAACTTGCCCTCCGTCTCGATCTCCTTCCGGATGGTCTCGCGGTAGGCCACCTGGGGCTGGCCGATGTTGGCCTCGACCTTGAACTCGCGCTTGAGGCGGTCGACGATGATCTCCAGGTGAAGCTCACCCATGCCGGAGATGATGGTCTGGCCGGACTCCTCGTCCGTGCGCACCTGGAAGGACGGGTCCTCCTGGGCCAGCTTGCCCAGCGCAACGCCCATCTTCTCCTGGTCGCTCTTGGTCTTCGGCTCCACCGCGACGGAGATCACCGGATCCGGGAACTCCATGCGCTCCAGGGTGATCCGGTTGTCCTTGTCGCAGAGGGTGTCACCCGTGGTGACCTCCTTGAGACCGATGGCCGCCGCGATATCGCCGGCGCGAACCTCCTCGATCTCCTTGCGCTCCTTCGAGTGCATCTGAACGATGCGGCCGAAGCGCTCGCGCTTGCCCTTGACCGGGTTCCAGACGGAATCGCCGGAACGGATGACACCGGAGTAGACGCGGAAGAAGGTCAGCGTACCGACGTACGGATCGGTCGCGATCTTGAACGCCAGAGCGGCGAACGGCTCGTCGTCCCCGGCCGGGCGGGTCGCGGGGGTACCGTCCTCGAGCTCACCCTCGATCGGCGGCACGTCCACCGGCGACGGCAGGTACTCGACCACGGCGTCGAGCAGCGCCTGGATGCCCTTGTTCTTGAACGCGGTGCCGCAGAACACGGGCACGATCTCGTTGGCCAGCGTCTGCGCGCGGATACCGCGGTTGATCTCCTCGACCGTGAGCTCCTCACCCTCGAGGTACTTCTCCATCAGGGCCTCGTCACCCTCGGCCGCGGCCTCCACGAGCTGCTCGCGATACTCCGCGGCCATCTCCTGGAGCTCCGCCGGGACGTCGACCTGATCATAGGTGACGCCCTGATCCTTCATGTTCCAGTAGATGGCCTTCATGCGCACGAGGTCGACCACGCCCTGGAAGTCGTCCTCCGCGCCGATGGAAAGCTGCATG
>NZ_WNXE01000063.1:1820-15766 GCF_010993615.1 Arhodomonas sp. KWT
GTTCCAGTAGATGGCCTTCATGCGCACGAGGTCGACCACGCCCTGGAAGTCGTCCTCCGCGCCGATGGAAAGCTGCATGGGCACCGCGTTGGCACCGAGACGCTCGCGCACCATCTGGATGCAGCGGTAATAGTCCGCACCCATCTTGTCCATCTTGTTGACGAACACCATGCGCGGCACGCTGTACTTGTTCGCCTGCCGCCACACTGTCTCCGTCTGCGGCTCAACACCGGCGTTCGCGTCCAGCACGCATACCGCACCGTCGAGCACACGCAGCGAACGCTCCACCTCGATGGTGAAGTCCACGTGCCCGGGCGTGTCGATGATGTTGATCCGGTGCTCCGGATACTGCTGGTCCATGCCACGCCAGAACGTGGTGGTCGCAGCAGAGGTGATCGTGATACCGCGCTCCTGCTCCTGCTCCATCCAGTCCATGACCGCCGCACCCTCGTGCACCTCGCCCATCTTGTGGGAGATGCCGGTGTAGAACAGGATGCGCTCGGTCGCGGTGGTCTTGCCGGCATCGATGTGCGCCATGATGCCGATGTTGCGGTAGCGCTCGATCGGTGTCTTGCGTGCCACTGCGGAATTCCCCGTACGTGTTACCAGCGGAAGTGCGAAAAGGCCTTGTTCGCCTCCGCCATGCGATGCGTATCCTCGCGCTTCTTGACGGCTGCACCGCGGCTGTCGGCGGCCTCCAGCAGCTCGTTGGCGAGACGATGACCCATGGTGGTCTCACCCCGCTTGCGTGCGGAATCGATGATCCAGCGCATCGCCAGCGTATTGCGGCGCTCGGGCCGGACCTCGACGGGCACCTGGTAGGTGGCGCCACCGACACGGCGGGACTTCACCTCGACGACCGGGCGCACGTTCTCGAGCGCGGTCTCGAGGACCTCCATGGGATCCTCGTGCCCCTTGGCGGTGACACGATCAAGCGCGCCGTAGACAATCCGCTCGGCGACCGAGCGCTTGCCGTCGCGCATGATGAAATTGACGAAGCGGGTCAGCATCTCACTGCCGAACTTGGGATCCGGCAGGACCTTCCGCTTGGGAACTTCTCTTCTTCTCGGCATCGCGTTAACTCACCCTCTCTGCAGGAACGGTTCAGCGCTCAGCTCTTGGGCCGCTTGGCGCCGTACTTGGAGCGGCCCTGGCGGCGCTTGTCGACACCGGCGGTATCGAGAGAGCCACGCACCGTGTGATAACGCACGCCCGGCAGGTCCTTGACACGGCCGCCGCGGATCAGCACCACGGAGTGCTCCTGGAGGTTGTGGCCCTCGCCGCCGATGTAGCTCGCCACCTCGTAGCCGTTGGTCAGCCGGACACGCGCGACCTTGCGCAGCGCCGAGTTCGGCTTCTTCGGCGTGGTGGTGTAGACGCGGGTGCACACCCCGCGACGCTGAGGACAGGCCTCGAGCGCGGGGACGTTGCTCTTCGCCGCCCGGTGCTTACGCCCCTTCCGAACCAGCTGGTTGATGGTTGCCATAAGACGCTGACTCCAATAGTAAAACGAACGACAGGCCGGGACCCCCGGCCTGTCGAAAGTGGGTAATTGTATGGACCCCCCGGGGGAGTGTCAACACGGCCTCCCCGGGGGGCGTGGCAGCGCGCTTACTCGCCCGCGCTGTCGTCCCGGAAGCCGCCCTCGTGGACGGCGCCGCCACCGAGGTGGGGCATCGCCGGCGGAACCATGTCCAGCTCCGTTGCCGGCCGCTGCTGACGCTGGTGGCGTTCCGCGTGATAGGCGAACCCGGTGCCCGCCGGGATCAGGCGGCCGACGATGACGTTCTCCTTCAGGCCACGGAGCTCGTCGCGGGCACCGCGGGTCGCGGCGTCCGTGAGCACCCGGGTGGTCTCCTGGAAGGAGGCCGCCGAGATGAAGGAATCCGTCGCCAGCGACGCCTTGGTGATGCCGAGCAGCATGGGCTCGAAACGGGCCGCTTCCTTGCCCTGGGCCTCGAGCTGCTCGTTCTCCTCGAGCACCCGGCCCCAGTCCGCCTGCTCACCCCGCAGGTAGCGGGTGTCGCCGGCGTCCCGGATCTCGACCTTGCGCAGCATCTGCCGGGCGATGACCTCGATGTGCTTGTCGTTGATCTTCACGCCCTGCAGGCGGTAGACGTCCTGGATCTCGCGGACGATATAGCTCGCCAGCTCCGTGACACCGAGCAGCCGGAGTATATCGTGGGGGTTCGGCTCGCCATCGGCGATGACCTCGCCCTTCTCCACGTGCTCGCCCTCGAAGACGGTGACATTGCGCCACTTCGGGATGAGCTCCTCGTAGGTCTCACCGTCCAGCATGGTGATGACCAGGCGCTGCTTGCCCTTGGTCTCCTTGCCGAAGGACACGGTACCGGAGACCTCGGCCAGGATCGCCGGCTCCTTGGGCTTGCGCGCCTCGAAGAGGTCCGCCACGCGCGGCAGACCACCGGTGATGTCACGGGTCTTGGACGACTCCTGCGGGATACGGGCGATGACGTCACCGACGTCCACCTCTGCGTTGTCGTCGACACTGACGATGGCGTCCGCCGAGAGGTAGTACTGTGCCGGGATGTCGGTGCCGGCGAGGTTGAGGTCGTTGCCGTCCTCGTCCACCAGCTTGATCATCGGCCGCAGGTCCTTGTGCGCCACGCGCTCCTCGGTCTGCCGGCCGTTGGAGTCGACGACGGTGCGCCGGATCTCGCCGTTGCCGCGGGTCTTCGGATCCGTGACCACGAGGCTGGACAGACCGGTGACCTCGTCGACCTCCCGGTTGACGGTCACGCCCTCGACGAAGTCGAAGAACTTCAGCCGGCCCTTCACCTCTGTGATGATCGGATGGGTATGCGGATCCCAGTTCGCGACGATCTGGCCCGCCTCCACCGCCTCGTTGTCCTGCACCGCGATGGTCGCGCCGTAGGGGACCTTGTAGCGCTCACGCTCGCGGCCGTACTCGTCCATGACGGTGATCTCGCCGGAGCGCGATACGGCGACGAGGTTGCCGGAGTGGTGCTGCACGGTCTTGAGGTTGTGCAGCCGGGCAGTGCCGGCCGCCTTGACCTCGACGTTGCTCACCGACGCCGCACGGGAGGCCGCGCCGCCGATGTGGAACGTACGCATGGTCAGCTGCGTGCCCGGCTCGCCGATGGACTGCGCGGCGATAACGCCGACGGACTCGCCGACGTTGACCTTGTGGCCGCGCGCGAGGTCACGGCCGTAGCAGTTCGCGCAAACGCCGTGGCGGGTCTCGCAGGTGATCGGCGAACGCACCCAGACCTCGTCGACGCCTTCGTGCTCGAGCATGTCGACACGCAGCTCGTCGAGCAGTGTGCCGGCCTCGAGCACCACCTCGGTGCCTCCGGGACGGGTCACATCCTGGGCGACTACCCGGCCGAGGACCCGCTCGCGCAGGGGCTCGACCACGTCACCACCCTCGATGATCGGGGTCATCTTGAGGCCGCGGTAGGTGCCGCAGTCCGCCTCGGTGACGACCAGGTCCTGGGACACGTCCACGAGCCGGCGGGTCAGGTACCCGGAGTTCGCCGTCTTCAGCGCCGTGTCCGCGAGGCCCTTGCGGGCACCGTGGGTCGAGATGAAGTACTGCAGGACGTTGAGGCCCTCGCGGAAGTTCGCCGTGATCGGGGTCTCGATGATCGAGCCGTCCGGCTTCGCCATGAGGCCGCGCATGCCGGCGAGCTGGCGGATCTGCGCGGCAGAGCCACGGGCGCCGGAGTCGGCCATCATGAAGATCGAGTTGGTCGATTTCTGCTCGATCTCCTTGCCCTCGGCATCGGTCGCCGTCTCCTTGCCGAGGCGCTCCATCATCGCGCGGGCGACCTCGTCGTTGGTGTGCGACCAGATGTCGATGACCTTGTTGTAGCGCTCGCCGTTGGTGACCAGGCCCGAGGCGTACTGCTCCTCGATGTCCTTCACCTCCTCCTCGGCGCGCTCGAGGATCTCCGCCTTCTCCGGCGGGATCACCATGTCCTCCATGCCGATGGACACCGCGGCACGGGTGGACATGTGGAAGCCGAGGTACATCAGCTGGTCGGCGAAGACCACGGTGGCCTTGAGGCCGAGGCGGCGATAGCAGGTGTTGATCGCCTCGGAGATCGCCTTCTTGGTCATGTCCCGGTCGACCAGCGAGAACGGCAGCCCGTCGGGGACGATGTCGTAGAGCAGCGCGCGGCCCGCGGTGGTCTCCACCCGGTGCACGGACTCGGTGACGTTGCCGTCGTCGTCCTGCACGACCTCACGGATGCGCACCTGCACGCGCGCCTGGAGCTGGATCTGGCGGCTCTCGTAGGCACGGTGGATCTCCTGGGTATCAGAGAACACCATGCCCTCGCCGCGACGCCCGACCAGCGACAGGGTCATGTAGTACAGGCCCAGCACGATGTCCTGGGAGGCCCCGATGATGGGCTCACCGGAGGCCGGCGAGAGCACGTTGTTCGACGACATCATCAGCGCCCGCGCCTCGAGCTGCGCCTCGATGGACAGCGGCACGTGCACCGCCATCTGGTCGCCGTCGAAGTCGGCGTTGAACGCCGGGCAGACCAGCGGGTGCAGCTGGATCGCCTTGCCCTCGATGAGCACCGGCTCGAACGCCTGGATGCCCAGGCGGTGGAGCGTGGGCGCGCGGTTGAGCATCACCGGGTGCTCGCGGATGACGTCCTCGAGGATGTCCCAGACCTCGGGGGTCTCGCGCTCGACCAGTTTCTTGGCGGCCTTGATGGTGGTCGCCAGACCCAGGCGCTGCAGGCGCGAGAAAATGAACGGCTTGAACAGCTCCAGCGCCATGCGCTTGGGCAGGCCGCACTGGTGCAGGCGCAGGGTCGGACCGACCACGATCACGGAGCGCCCGGAATAGTCCACGCGCTTGCCCAGCAGGTTCTGGCGGAACCGCCCCTGCTTGCCCTTGATCATGTCCGCCAGCGACTTCAGCGGCCGGCGGTTGGTGCCGGTGATCGCCCGGCCGCGGCGGCCGTTGTCGAGCAGCGCGTCCACGGACTCCTGGAGCATGCGCTTCTCGTTGCGCACGATGATGTCCGGCGCCGAGAGCTCGAGCAGCCGCTTGAGGCGGTTGTTCCGGTTGATCACGCGCCGGTAGAGATCGTTGAGATCCGAGGTCGCGAAGCGGCCGCCGTCCAGCGGCACGAGCGGACGCAGGTCCGGCGGCAGCACCGGCAGGACCGTCATGATCATCCACTCGGGCTTGTTGCCGGACTCGAGGAACGATTCCACGAGCTTGAGCCGCTTGGACAGCCGCTTGATCTTGGACTCGGAATTGGTCGCGTCCATGTCCTCGCGCAGCCGCGCCGCCTCGTCCTGGAGCTCCAGGCTCTTGAGCAGCTCGAACACGGCCTCCGCGCCCATGCGCGCGTCGAACTCGTCACCGTACTGCTCCACCGCGTCGAGGTAGCCGTCGTCGGTGAGCAGCTGACCGCGCTCCAGCGGCGTCATGCCCGGATCGATAACGATGAACGCCTCGAAGTAGAGCACCCGCTCGATGTCGCGCAGGGTCATGTCGAGAAGCAGGCCGATGCGCGAGGGCAGCGACTTGAGGAACCAGATGTGGGCCACCGGGCTCGCCAGGTCGATGTGGCCCATGCGCTCGCGGCGCACCTTGGCCAGCGTCACCTCGACGCCGCACTTCTCGCAGACCACACCCCGGTGCTTGAGGCGCTTGTACTTGCCGCACAGGCACTCGTAGTCCTTGACCGGGCCGAAGATCTTCGCGCAGAACAGCCCGTCGCGCTCCGGCTTGAAGGTCCGGTAGTTGATGGTCTCGGGCTTCTTGACCTCGCCGTAGGACCAGGACCGGATCTTCTCCGGCGACGCCAGGCTGATGCGGATGGCGTCGAAGTCATCAAGCTGCGCACCCGGCTGCTTGAACAGATTCAGAAGGTCTTTCATAACCGCTGCCCGTCCAACTGTAGTTGGCAAATTCGCTGCGGGGACACCCCGCCCCGCTCAGGCCGGCCGCCCATGGCGGCCGGCGCGCTGTCTGGCATCGGGACCGCACCGCGGCCCCGTCGCCCCGTCAGTCGTGCTCCAGCTCGATGTCGATACCGAGCGACCGGATCTCCTTGACGAGCACGTTGAACGACTCCGGCATGCCCGCCTCCATGCGGTGATCGCCGTCCACGATGTTCTTGTACATCTTGGTACGGCCCGGCACGTCGTCCGACTTGACCGTGAGCATCTCCTGGAGCGTATAGCTCGCGCCGTACGCCTCCAGCGCCCACACCTCCATCTCGCCGAAGCGCTGGCCGCCGAACTGGGCCTTGCCGCCGAGCGGCTGCTGGGTGACCAGCGAGTACGGCCCCGTCGAACGGGCATGCATCTTGTCGTCGACCAGGTGGTTGAGCTTGAGGATGTGCATGTAGCCGACGGTCACCGGCCGGTCGAAGGCCTCGCCGGTGCGCCCGTCGTACAGCGTCGTCTGCCCGGACGTCGGCAGGCCGGCGAGCTCGAGCATCGCCTTGATGTCGTCCTCGTTGGCACCGTCGAACACCGGCGTGGCCATGGGCACGCCACCGCGGAGGTTGCCCGCCAGCTCCAGCACCTCCCCGTCGCTCAGCGAGTCGAGGTCCTCCTGCTTGCCGGAACGGTTGTAGATCCGGCCCAGGAAGTCGCGGATGTCGGTCACGCTGCGCTGGGCGTCGAGCATCTCGCCGATACGCCGGCCGAGGCCCTTGGCGGCCCAGCCCAGGTGGGTCTCGAGCACCTGGCCGATGTTCATGCGCGAGGGCACGCCCAGCGGCGAAAGCACCACATCGATGGCCTCGCCGTTCTCGTCGAACGGCATGTCCTCGACCGGAACCACTCGGGAGATCACACCCTTGTTGCCATGACGGCCGGCGAGCTTGTCGCCGGGCTGGATACGCCGGCGAACGGCCAGGTAGACCTTGACCATCTTGAGCACACCCGGGGCGAGGTCGTCGCCCGCGGTGATCTTGCCCTTCTTCTCCTCGAAGCGGTCATCGAAGGCCTTGCGCTGCGCCTCGAGCTGCTCCTTGACCTTCTCGAGCTGCTGGGTGACCTCGTCGTCGCGCAGACGGATCTCGAACCAGCGGCTGCGCTCGACGCCGCGGAGATACTCCTCGGTGAGCTCGGTGCCGGCGCGCAGCCCGTTCGGGCCGCCCTCCGCGACCTTGCCCACGAGCAGGCGCTCGAGACGGGCAAAGGCGTCGTTCTCGAAGATGCGGTACTGGTCGTTGAGGTCCTTGCGCACCGCCGCGAGGGCATCCGACTCGATGGACAGCGCACGCTGATCCTTCTCGACGCCGTCGCGGGTGAACACCTGCACGTCGATGACCGTGCCGTCCATGCCGGAGGGCACCCGCTGCGAGGTGTCCTTCACGTCGGACGCCTTCTCGCCGAAGATCGCGCGCAGCAGCTTCTCCTCAGGGGTGAGCTGGGTTTCGCCCTTGGGCGTGACCTTGCCCACGAGGATGTCGCCCGCCTTGACCTCGGCGCCGATGTAGACGATGCCGGACTCGTCCAGGCGCGAGAGCGCGCCTTCGCCCACGTTCGGGATGTCGGCGGTGATCTCCTCCGGGCCGAGCTTGGTGTCCCGGGCCACGCAGGTGAGCTCCTCGATGTGGATCGTGGTGTAGCGATCCTCCTGGACCACCCGCTCGGAGACGAGGATCGAGTCCTCGAAGTTGTAGCCGTTCCAGGGCATGAACGCGACGCGCATGTTCTGCCCGAGCGCGAGCTCGCCCATGTCCGTGGACGGGCCGTCGGCGAGGACGTCGCCGCGGGCCACCACCTCACCGGGGCGCACCAGCACCTTCTGGTTCTGACAGGTGTTCTGGTTCGAGCGCGTGTACTTGGTGAGGTTGTAGATATCGACACCCGGCTCGCCCGGTGCGGTCTCCCCGTCGTTGACGCGGACCACCACGCGCGCAGCGTCGACCTGCTCGACCACGCCGCCGCGGTCGGCGCAGACCGTCACGCCGGAGTCCACCGCCACCGAGCGCTCCATGCCGGTACCCACCAGGGGCTTGTCGGCGCGCAGGGTCGGCACGGCCTGGCGCTGCATGTTCGCGCCCATGAGCGCGCGGTTGCCATCGTCGTGCTCGAGGAACGGCACCAGCGAGGCAGCCACCGAGACGATCTGCTTCGGCGAGACGTCCATGTACTGGACCTTGTCCGGGGTGGACATGCCGAACTCGTTCTGGTGGCGGATCGAGATGAGGTCGTCGACCAGGCGGCCTTCCTCGTCCACGCGGGCGTTGGCCTGCGCGATGATGTAGCGCGACTCCTCGATCGCGGAAAGGTAGTCCACGTCGTTGGTGACCTGGCCGTCCACGACCTTGCGGTAAGGCGTCTCGAGGAAACCGTAGCGGTTGGTGCGCGCGTACACCGCGAGCGAGTTGATCAGGCCGATATTCGGCCCTTCCGGGGTCTCGATCGGGCACACCCGGCCGTAGTGGGTCGGATGGACGTCACGGACCTCGAAGCCAGCCCGCTCGCGGGTGAGACCGCCCGGCCCGAGCGCCGAGACGCGGCGCTTGTGGGTGACCTCGGAGAGCGGGTTGTTCTGGTCCATGAACTGCGAGAGCTGCGAGGAACCGAAGAACTCCTTGATCGCCGCCGCCACCGGCTTGGCGTTGATCAGCTCCTGGGGCATCAGCCCCTCGCTCTCCGCCAGGCTCAGGCGCTCGCGCACGGCACGCTCGACGCGCACCAGGCCGACGCGGAAGACATTCTCGGCCATCTCGCCGACACAGCGCACGCGGCGGTTGCCGAGGTGGTCGATGTCGTCGGTGCTGCCGTGACCGTTGCGGATGCTGATCAGCTCGTGGAGAACCGCGAAGATGTCGCTGTGATCCAGCACGCCCTCGCCGGTGACCTCGTCCCGGCCGACCCGCAGATTGAACTTCATCCGGCCCACCGGCGAGAGGTCGTAGCGGTCGGCGCTGAAGAATAGGTTCTCGAACAGGTTCTCCGCGGCCTCCTTGGTCGGCGGCTCGCCCGGGCGCATCATCCGGTAGATCTCCACCAGCGCCTCGAGCTGGGTGCGGGTGGAGTCGATGCGCAGGGTGTTGGAGATGTACGGGCCACGGTCCAGATCGTTGACGAACAGCGTGTCGAAGGTCTCCACGCCGGCGTCGCGCATCTGCTGGACGAGCTCCTCGCCGAGCTCCGCGTTCGCCTCGGCCAGGATCTCGCCGGTGCCCGCATCGATCACGTCGTGGGCGAGGACCTTGCCGGCGAGATAGTCGTCCGGCACCTCCAGCTCCGTGAGCCCCGCCTTCTCCATCTGCCGGATGTGGCGCGCGGTGATCCGCCGGCCGCTCTCGACGATGACGTCCTCGCCCGCGCGGATGTCGAACGCCGCGGTCTCGCCGCGCAGGCGCTCCGGCACCAGGTCGAGCACGATCCGGCCGTCGCGGAACCGGTAGGTGTTCTTGTCGAAGAACAGGTCCAGCATCTGCGTGTTGTCGAACCCGAGCGCACGCAGCAGCACCGTCGCCGGCAGCTTACGGCGGCGGTCAATGCGCACGAAGATGCAGTCCTTCGGGTCGAACTCGAAATCGAGCCACGAGCCGCGGTAGGGAATGACCCGCGCGGTATAGAGCAGCTTGCCCGAGGAATGGGTCTTGCCCTTGTCGTGATCGAAGAACACACCCGGCGAGCGGTGGAGCTGGGAGACGATCACCCGCTCCGTGCCGTTGACGACGAAGGTGCCGTTGCGGGTCATCAACGGCAGCTCGCCCATGTAGACTTCCTGCTCCTTGATGTCCTTGACGGTGCGCGCGTCCTTGTCGTAGATCACCAGTCGCACGAGCACGCGCAACGGCGCGGCGTAGGTCAGCCCGCGGAGCTGGCACTCCTTGACGTCGAACGCCGGGTCGCCGATGCGGTAGCTGACGTACTCCAGGGCCGCGCTGCCGGAGTAGCTCTCGATCGGGAACACGGACCTGAACGCACCGTGCAGACCGCCTTCCTCGCGGCCGTCCGGATCGCGCTCGAGCTGCAGGAAGTCACGGTACGACTCGATCTGAGTGGCGAGGAGATAGGGGACATCCAGGATGTTCGGCTGCTTGCCAAAGTCGTTCCGGATGCGCTTCTTTTCGGTGAAAGAGTAGGCCATCGAGCTTCCTCACCCAGGATTTGGTTCCAGTGGCGTGTCCAAAGCGCTGCCCACCGCGATGGGCAGGGCTTTGGGCCGCCTGTGACACAAACAGGGAAAGGCCGGCAGCCCGTGGCCGCCAGCCATTCCCCGTCATCAAGCTGAAAGTGCTTGTATCGCCAAGCCCTTACTTCAGCTCCACGGAGGCACCCGCCTCCTCCAGCTTGGCCTTGATCTCCTCGGCCTCGTCCTTGCTGGCGCCTTCCTTGACCGGGGCCGGCGCACCCTCGACGACCTCCTTCGCCTCCTTCAGGCCAAGGCCGGTGACGCCGCGCACGGCCTTGATCACGGCAACCTTGTTGGAACCGAAGCTGGAGAGCACGACGTCGAACTCGGTCTGCTCTTCCTCGGCAGCGGCCTCACCACCACCGCCGGCGGCCGGCGCGGCCGCGACAGCGGCAGCGGCGGTGACGCCGAACTTCTCTTCCATCGCCTCGATCAGCTCAACGACCTCCATGACGGACATGGAGGCAATAGTCTCAAGAATATCGTCCTTAGAAACGGCCATCGTCAAATCTCCTCAGCGTTGACGCGTAATCGTCGAAATACCAGACAGCAGCGACAGTCAGGATCGCAGCGGCGCCGCGCGTTACTGCTTGGCGTCCTTCACTGCAGCGAGCGTACGGACCAGCTTGCCGGGCACCTCGTTGAGGGTCGTGGCAAGCTTCTGGACCGGCGCACGCATCGTCGCCATGAGGCGGCTGACCGCCTCGTCGTAGGTCGGCAGACTGGCCAGACGTTCCAGCTCGGCGGCGCCGTAACGCTCACCGCCGACGGCAACCATCTTGACCACGAGCTGCTCGCGCTCCTTACCGAAATCGCGGATAACGCGAGCGGCCGACCCGGGATCCTCCTGCGAGAAGGCAAGAAGCAGCGGGCCCTCGAGCCCCTCCGACATGCACTCGAAGTCGGTGCCCTCCACCGCCCGCTTGGCGAGGGTGTTCTTGAGCACCTTGAGGTACACACCGGACTCGCGCGCCTTCACACGCAGCCGATCCATGTCACCGGCATTCAGCCCGCGATACTCCGCCGCAACGGCGGAATGGGCGTCAGCGGCGACACTGGCAACCTCCTGCACCATCCGCTTTTTCTGTTCCAGACTCAGTCCCATTGCTTTCCTCCTGGAACGCGGTTGGTTCGAAGGGGCAGCCGGCCGTGACCGGCAACCCCGGGGACGGTTTCCGCCCCCGGCCCGCTCCGTGGCGGGCCGGACGGTGGCCCCTTCGCAGGATGGTCGATCCTGTCTGGGCTGCACCGTCTGCGCAGGCGGCCTCGCGGCCTTTAAGCGCTTTCGCGCACCATGCGGTCTTAGACGGCTGTCGCGTCGACGACAGCCTCAAGACCCTTGCGGGTGCGCCGGCCGGGCCGGCGCACCGTCATTCATGCACTCAGGGACGCGAGGTCGATCGAGACCCCGGGACCCATCGTGGTGGAGACCGTCACCCGCTTGAGGTAGGTCCCCTTGGAGGTGGACGGCTTGACCTTGTTGAGGTCGATGATCAGCGCCTCGAGGTTCTGGCGCAGCTGATCGACCCCGAAATCCACCTTGCCGAGGGTGCAGTGGATCAGGCCGCCGCGGTCCGTACGGTAGCGAACCTGACCGGCCTTGGCGTTCTGCACCGCCTCGGTCACGTCGGTGGTCACCGTGCCGACCTTGGGGTTCGGCATCAGGCCGCGCGGACCCAGCACCGGACCAAGCCGGCCGACGACGCCCATGGTGTCCGGCGTGGCGATGACCACGTCGAAATTCAGCTCGCCGCCCTGGATGCGCTCGGCGAGATCCTCCAGGCCAACGACGTCGGCGCCCGCCGCCTCGGCGGCCTCGGCGTTCGCGCCCTGCGCGAAGACCGCGATGCGCACGGTCTTGCCGGTGCCGTTGGGCAGCACGGTGGAGCCGCGGACCACCTGGTCCGACTTGCGCGGATCGACACCGAGATTGACGGACACGTCGACGGACTCGGTGAAGCGTGCGTTGGCGAGCTCCTTGAGCAGCCCGAACGCCTCATCGGCCTGGTACAGGCGCGTCGCGTCGATCCGCTCGCGGAACATCTGCTTGCGCTTGCTCAGCTTCGCCATGGCTTAAACCCCCTCCACGTCGAGGCCCATCGAGCGCGCGCTACCCGCGATGGTGCGCACCGCCGCGTCCATATCGGCCGCGTTGAGGTCCGGCCACTTGGTGCGGGCAATCTCCTCGAGCTGCTCGCGGTTGACCTTGCCCACCTTGTTGGTATTGGGCTGGCCGCTGCCCGACTTGATGCCGGCCGCCTTCTTCAGCAGGATCTGGGCCGGCGGTGTCTTGGTGATGAACGTGAAACTGCGGTCGCTGTAGACCGTGATCACCACCGGGGTCGGCAGCCCCGGCTCCATCTCCTGGGTCTGCGCATTAAACTGCTTGCAGAACTCCATGATGTTGACGCCGTGCTGACCCAGCGCCGGGCCCACCGGCGGGCTCGGATTGGCCTGACCGGCGGCCACCTGCAGCTTGATGTAGGCTTCGACCTTCTTTGCCATGACGGACTCCTGATAGTGGGTAATGACGCCGGCGGACTGGTTACCCCGGCTCCCCGGAACGGCCCGCGCGGTGGCTGCCGCGCGGCCGGACTAGCCCTTCTCGACCTGACTGAACTCGAGCTCCACGGGGGTCGAGCGCCCGAAGATGAGCACCGCAACGCGCAGGCGGCTCTTCTCGTAGTTGACCTCCTCGACCACGCCGTTGAAGTCGGTGAACGGCCCATCGATGACGCGCACCACTTCGCCAACCTCGAAGAGCACCTTCGGCCGCGGCTTCTCGGTGCCCTCCTTGACGCGATTGAGGATCTGCTCGGCCTCGCGCTCGGAGATGGGGGCGGGACGGTCACTGGAGCCGCCGATGAAGCCCATGACCCGCGGCACGTTGCGCACGAGGTGCCACGTCTCGTCGGTCATCTCCATCTGGACCAGCACGTAGCCGGGGAAGAACTTCCGCTCGCTACGCCGCTTCTGCCCGTCCTTGATCTCGACCACCTCCTCGGTGGGAACGAGGATCTCACCGAACTGGTCTTCCATGCCCGCCCGGCGCACACGCTCCTGAAGGGAGCGCTTCACCTGGTTTTCGAACCCCGAGTAGGCGTGGACCACATACCAGCGCTTCGCCATCAGGGATCAACCTCCAGGTCGCACGAGGGACTCAACCCCCCAAAGGAAAAACATATCCAGCAGCCAGAGCATGACCGCGACCAGCAGCACCATCGCGATGACGATCATGGTCGTCTGCAGCGTCTCCTGGCGGGTCGGCCAGACCACACGCCGGAGCTCCTGACGTGATTCACGGGCGAAGGCCCAGGCGGCCCGACCGCGCACGGTCGACATGGCGATGCCAATGGACACCGCCGCCACCGCGATCAACCCGATGGCCCGGTACAGCACGGACTGCGCCTCGAACCAGTAGAAGGCGACCACCCCGAGCAGGAACAGCCCGATGGCGGCGGCCAGCTTCAGGGAATCGAGCGGCGAGGACTGACTTTCGGCTCTGGCACTCATGAACTGCCTGCAAAAACACTACGCCGCCTCCTGTATCAGGGCGGCGGCGTCGATATCAGATGGCAGGCCAGGAGGGACTCGAACCCCCAACCTGCGGTTTTGGAGACCGCTGCTCTGCCAATTGAGCTACTGGCCTATAACCGATGCCGGCGGGCGTCGCACACCGGCGAATTGACTAGAGTAAACGAAAGCGGGCCGCGAGGAAACCCCTCGCGGCCTCGCCGGCCTTACTCGATGATCTTGGAGACGACGCCGGCGCCGACGGTACGACCGCCCTCACGCACCGCGAAACGCAGCCCCTCTT
>NZ_WNXE01000640.1:0-957 GCF_010993615.1 Arhodomonas sp. KWT
TCCGGGGGCATCACCGGCCAGCCGGACTCGTCGTGACCGTGGTGCTCGCGCACGGCGGTGGCGGTGGACAGGCGCTCGCCGAGCAGCTCGCGCAGCGCGTCGACGGCGGGCTCGACCGGCCCGAAGCTCAGGGGTTCTACAGCGCTCATGACGGGGACACTCTCGTTGTCTCGGATCGTTTATTCCCCGCCAGCATAGCCGAGTTGGCGCCACGCCTCGAAGACCGTGACCGCCACGGCGTTGGACAGGTTGAGGCTGCGGTTGCCCGGCACCATGGGCAGGCGCAGGCGCTGCGACGGCGGCAGCCCGGCGAGGACGTCGTCGGGCAGACCGCGGGTCTCCGGGCCGAACAGCAGCGCGTCGCCGGCGGCGAACGCCGGGGTGTCGAAGCGCGTCCCGGCCCGGCTGGACAGGGCGTAGACGCGGGGCGAGCCCAGCGCCTCGAGGCAGGCGCCGAGATCGGCATGGACGCGCACGCTCGCCCACTCGCGGTAGTCCAGGCCCGCACGGCGGAGCTTGGCGTCCTCCAGGGTGAAGCCCAGGGGCTCGATCAGGTGGAGCCGGGCCCCGGTGTTGGCGCACAGCCGGATGACATTGCCGGTGTTGGGCGGGATCTCCGGCTGGTAGAGGATCACGTGGATCATCGGGGTTCCGTAACGGCGAAGGTCGGGTGAGGCGGGTGCCCCACGCGGATCAGGGCAATAGCGGCACTCAGAAGAAGCGCCGCGCGAATACCACCCGCACGCCGTTCCAGGGGCCGGTAACCGCCTCGACGCCGACCCGGCCGCCCCCGCCGGTGTCCAGCGATATCCCGGCGTAGGCGCCGGCGGCGTGGTCGGTATCGAAGCCCTGGGTGTCGACGTCCTCGATCTCGCGCTCGCCATCGGTGAGCGTGTAGAGGAGGCCGCCAGAGAGGGTGACGGCATCGAGGTCCGCGGCGAGCCCGGCACGCAGATC
>NZ_WNXE01000641.1:0-950 GCF_010993615.1 Arhodomonas sp. KWT
TTCGCCCGGGCCTGCGCGTCCGGGCGCAGCAGCGCCGGCAGCAGGGCCAGCAGGGCGACGAGCGCGAGCACGAGGGCGCCGACGCCGGTCAGCGCCGTCGCGGTGCCGCGGCGGGACAGGCCGATGCGGGGACGTGGCCGGGGCATTGGCTATAGCCGCCCGGAGTGGCCGAATCCCCCCTCGCCTCGTTCGCTGTCGGCGAAGCCGTCGACCACACGGAAGGCCGGCCGGGCGACGGGGACGAACACGAGCTGCGCGATGCGCTCGCCGGGCTCGACGGTAAAGGTGGCCTCGCCGCGGTTCCAGCAGGAGATCAGGATCTCGCCCTGGTAGTCGGAGTCGATCAGCCCGACCAGGTTGCCCAGCACGATGCCGTGCTTGTGGCCGAGTCCCGAGCGTGGCAGCACGACCGCGGCGTGGGTGGGATCGCCGATGTGCACGGCGATGCCGCTGGGGATGAGTGAGCTCTCGCCGGGTGCCAGGGTCAGTGGGGTGTCCAGGCAGGCGCGCAGGTCGAGGCCGGCGGAGCCGGCGGTGGCGTAGCCGGGCATGGGCCAGTCCTGCCCGAGCCGCTGGTCGATCACGCGGAGGTCAACGGTGTCCATGATATCGCTCGATGATGAGATCCATTAGGGCGTTGGCGAGGTCGGCCTTGGGGGCGTCGGACAGGCTGGTGTGCCCGCCCTCCCAGAGCACTTCCAGGGCGTTGCGCTCGCTGTCGAAACCGCTGCCCTGGCGGCCGACCCAGTTGGCGGCGATCATGTCGGCGCCCTTGTCGCGGCGTTTGGCCTCGGCGTGCTCGTGCAGCGTCTCGGTCTCGGCGGCGAAGCCCACGACGAAGGGCCGGGCGGTATCGCGGGCGGCGACGTCGGCGAGGATGTCCGGGTTGCGTACCAGCGAGAGGGTCAGGCCGTCCCCGCCGCCGCGTTTCTTGATCTTCTGCGTCGCCG
>NZ_WNXE01000642.1:0-950 GCF_010993615.1 Arhodomonas sp. KWT
TGACCAGTACCGCGCCCGTCACACGGCGGTGCCGCATGGCCGGCGCCGGCCTAGAAGAACGTGCCCAGAGAGAACTGGAAGAACTGCTTATCATCATTGGACTCTTCATTAAGCGGCCGCGCCACGCTCATCGTCAGCGGTCCCAGCGGCGAATACCAGATCATGCCGAGACCCGCCGAATAGCGCAGGTTCCCGAGGTCCACATTCTCGTCATAGGTGTAATACACCTGACCCGCGTCCACGAACGTGGTGAACCGGAAGCTGCTGTCCTCGCTGCCGGGCGGCGGGAAACGCAGCTCCGCGGTACCCAGCACCCGGGCGTTGCCGCCGATGGGATCGTCGTTCTCGTCCCGCGGGCCCAGCGAGTTGCCGTCGAAGCCGCGGACGGTGGATATGCCACCCGCGAAATAATTCTCGAAGAACGGGAGCCGGCTGTTCGTACCGTAGCCATCGCCGTACGCCACCGAGCCCTCCAGGGCCAGGGTGAGCCAGTCGGCAAGGGCCTGGTAACGACGATGGCTATAGCTGGCCTTGTAGTACTCGAGCTCGCTGCCGGGGATCGCCGCGGTCAGGCTCGCGGTCTGCTGACTGCCCTCGGAGGGGAAGACTGCGCGATTGCGCGTGTCGTGGGTCCACGAAAGCGCCACCCGGTAGGTGGTGTTCTGCTTGCCGTAGTCATTGACGAAGGACTGCTGGATATCCGTGGGCTCGTCGTTGAGGGTCAGATCCAGGTTCTCGACCTCCAGGTCCGCGCCGATGGTGTCGTTGCTCGACACCGGCAGGTTATACCCGTAGGTGCCGGTGATGCTCTTGACACCGTAATCGGAGAGGTCCGCCTCGCTGGCGTCGGTATCGCGATAGGCGAGGCTGACATTCCGGTCGATGCCGGAGGTCGTGTAGAAACGGTCGAGGTACGACAGGCGATAGACGGTGTTGGAGCTGTCGTTATT
>NZ_WNXE01000643.1:0-949 GCF_010993615.1 Arhodomonas sp. KWT
AGCACCAGCGCCGTGGTGAGATCGCCGACAGGCAGGAGCACGTCCACGCGCTCCTCTGCCACCAGCGCCGCCACCGCGTCGACGAAGGCCTCGGGGTTCTCGCCAGGCGCGGGATACACCCGGGACGCCGCGCAGTAGCGCGAGGCGGCACTGAGGGTGCGCGGATGATCGTCGGCGGTGATGACGTGCATGCCCGCCCGGCCCAGCGAGCGGGTCACCGCCAGGGCACTGCGCTGGGCACCGTCGAGAACGAGCACGCGGTAGGTCATGGTTCGCGGACCTCCGTGGCCGCGCTGGCCGGCTGCGCCTCGCGCAGCAGCTCCGAATAGATCCGAGCATACCCCGCCGCGACCCGGGCAAAATCGTAACGCACCGCGGCCCGGCCGCTCGCCGCTACCGCCCGTCGGCGCGCGGCTCCGCCCTCCGCGGCGAGGGTCGATAGCGCCGCGGCGAAGGCGGCGGGGTCCGGGTCGCGGACGAGCACGCCGTAGCGCCCCTCGCCCAGCACGGCGGGCAGACCGCCGACGGCGTGGGCGATCACGGGTACCCCCAGGACCAGCGCCTCCAGTACGTTGGTCGGCATCCCCTCGTGCTCGGAGGTGACCATGAGCGCGTCCATCCGCCGCAGGCAGGCCGGGACGTCATCCCGGAAGCCCATGACGTGCAGCCGATCCGCCACGCCCGCGCGTGCCGCCACGTCCGTCACCGCCGCCGTCAGCGGGCCGTCCCCGATGACGTAGCCGTGCACCGGCTGCCCCGCTGCCGCGACCGGCAGCGCCGCAACCGCGGCGACGAAGCGCTCCGGCGCCTTGACCGGCACGAGCCGCCCGACCAGCGCCACCCGGAAGGCGTCCGCGGGCCCGGGCAGGGCCACGGGCGCGGCCGCCGCCGCGCGCACGGCCGCCGCATCGATGCCGTTCTCCACGACCCGCGGCGGGCGCCCCCCGGA
>NZ_WNXE01000644.1:0-949 GCF_010993615.1 Arhodomonas sp. KWT
CCGCCGTCGGCGGACTCCACCAGCCCGCGCCGGCGTCCCTCCGCGCCGGTGAATGCGCCCTTTTCGTGGCCGAACAGCTCGGCCTCGATCAGCGATTCGGGGATGGCCGCGCAATTGACCGCCACCAGCGCCGCCTCCTTGCGCGTGCTGCGCTCGTGCAGCGCCCGCGCGACCAGCTCCTTGCCGGTGCCGGACTCGCCGAGGATCAGCACCGTCGTGTCCGTGGGCGCGACCTTGCCAATGCGGCGGAATACCGCCTGCATCGCCTCCGAGTCGCCCACGATTCCCGAGACCGGGTACTCCGCGGCGACGTCGGCGCGCAGGGCCTCGTTCTGACGCTCCAGCCGGGTCTCCTTGAGCGCGCGCTCGACGGTGAGCAGCAGGTCGTCGTTGTCGAAGGGCTTGGCGATATAGTCCACCGCACCCTCGCGCATCGCCTCCACCGCCGAGCGCACGCTGGCGTAGCTGGTCATGATGATCACCGGCACCTCCGCGGCCCGGCGCACCGCCTCGATGCCCTCGGCGCCGGGCAGGCGGAGGTCGGCGAGGATGATGTCGTGGTCGGCGAGGGCGGTGCTGTCCTCCGCCTCCTCCAGCGATCCCGCCTCGGTGACGCTCATGCCGTGACGGGTGAGCAGCCGCCGGATGGCGCTGCGGATGACTTTCTCGTCCTCGATCACCAGTACGCGTGGCATTGGGTCTCCCTCCCTCACTCCTCGATCGCCGGCAGCGCGATCAGGACCACCGTGCCGTGGCGCCGGCCCCAGCGTTCGCGCAGCCGCAGCTCGCCGTCGTATTCGCGGATGATGTTGTAGACCAGCGGCAGCCCGAGCCCGGTGCCCCGGCCCGGCTGCTTGGTGGTGAAGAACGGCTCCAGGACCTTGTCGCGGATATTCGCCGGGATGCCCGGGCCGTTGTCCATGACCCGGATCTCCACGCGGCCGTGGCG
>NZ_WNXE01000645.1:0-949 GCF_010993615.1 Arhodomonas sp. KWT
ACCGGATTGCCCTCGTCGTCGCGCAGGATCGCCCAGAGGTCACCGTAGTCGCCGCCCTTGGACGTGCCGGGCTCGGCATTGCCGCGCCCGGGCTTGCCGTCACGTCCGGGGACACCGGCCCATGCCGGACGATCCGAGTCCTCCTCGGCATCCTCGCCCGCGGCGTCGCTACCGCGACGGCCTCGCATCACCTCGTCCTCCAGTGCCGAGCCACCGCCGTGGCCGCCACTGCCCTGCATGCCCTGACCACCCTGGCCACCCTGACCGCGCTGGCCACCGCCCTGGCCGCCACCACCGGCGCCCTTGCCGGCACCGTTGTGATCCTGCGCCACGGCGACACTCGTGGACGGCGCAACGATCGGCAGCGCCATCACAGACGCCGCGCCAATGGCCAGCGCGAGGCCGGTCCCGAAAAGTCCCTGTCTGATTTCCATGGTTGCGTCCTCTCTATCCCTTCCGGCAGGTGCCCCGATTCCAGGTACACCCTGCATTCCCAACAACAAGCCTGGCTGAAAATTCCGGATCACTATCACGCGTTGCCTGGCAATCCCTCCCCGACGCGCCCCGGCGACGGTCCGCCCTCAAGAGTGTGAATCCTGCTCCGGACGCTCCTCACCGCCCTCGTGGTCATCGTGGCCGTGCTCCATGCGCTCGTCCGGGTGCTCGCCGCCTGCAGCGTGGTCCTGGTCGCTGTCGTCGTGCTCCCCGCCCTCGTGCTCACCGCCCTCGCCGCCACCGCCGTCGCGGTGGCCACGGAAGACCTCGTCCTCGAGCAGGCTGCCATCGTGGCGCGGGTTGGCCGCAGAGTGACCGCCGCCCTGGTGGCCGACCCCGTCATAGCCGATACCGCGACCGGGACCGCTGTGGCCGTTGTGTCCGCCACTGTGGGCATCCTCGGCCACCGCCACGGCAACGGTTGCCAGGAGCACCGCGCCGGCGAGCACCATGA
>NZ_WNXE01000646.1:0-948 GCF_010993615.1 Arhodomonas sp. KWT
CCGCGCGGCCATCGAGGCGGGTCTGGATGGGCTTCCGGCCCCGGACAGCGCCGCCGCGATCTCCGTTGCCGCCCCGGGGCGGATTGACGAGCTCGCCAGCGTGTGTCGAGAGGCCTTCGGCCTCGAGCTCGAAGTGGTCTGCACGCCGACGGAAGGCGGCGGTGTGCAGGTCGCCTATCACCGCCCGGTCGAGCTGGGCACGGACCGGTGGGCGGCAATGGTCGGTGCGCTCGCGCATGGCTGGCTGCCGGCCATCGTCATCGATTGCGGGACGGCCGTCACCATCGACCTGCTGGGCGAGGACGGCCGTCATCACGGCGGCATGATACTGCCCGGCCTGGGCACCATGCGGCGGTCGCTGCATGCCGGTACCCACGGCCTGCCCGCCGTCTCCGACGGTGCGCTGCCCCTGCTCGCCGACAATACGGCGGACGCCATCCGAGCTGGCACCTTCCATGGCCTCGCGGCAATGATCGGGGGGCTGGAGGCGGTGATACGGCGTGCCCATGGCGAGGAGCCGGCCACTGTCATCACCGGCGGCGATGCCCCCGCGCTGCGCGGGCATCTCCCGGGGCACGTGGAGTTCGCGCCGCAGCTCGTCCTGGAGGGGCTGGCGCATTACCTGGACATGCGCGACGCAGAATGACGTGTTTGCCTGGCTTTTGCCGAGCCACTATTATCTAGCGTCCAGGCTGGCGTAGCTCAGTTGGTAGAGCAGCTGATTTGTAATCAGCCGGTCGCAGGTTCGACTCCTGTCGCCAGCTCCAGTCAATCAAGGGACTTATGGAACGCTCGCCCTCACAGGCGGGCGTTTTTTGTGGGCGGCTGTCCACACCCTGTCTACGATATGCCAATGGGTTCAGTCGCACCGCATCCCCCAGGTGATCCAGCGCAGAGTCGGCATAGCGCATGGTCATGCGAATTCCGGTGCCGTTGCACCACCAGGGT
>NZ_WNXE01000647.1:0-947 GCF_010993615.1 Arhodomonas sp. KWT
GCGCCATTGACCTCCTGAACGATGCGATGAAGGGTCTCGAGCATCAGTCGCGCCGCCCCTGTCCATTGCCGCGCGGCAGCGGCCGCTGCGGCGGCCCGTCCGGGAAGATCAGAGGCGCAAGCTCCGTGAGCGCACGGTCATAGACACGGCGCTTGAAGAAGACCACCCGCTGCACGGGCTCCCAGTAATCCACCCAGCGCCAGTCGTCGAACTCCGGCTGGGCGCTCTGGTCGAGGCACACGGTACCCTCATCGCAGGCGAGGCGCAGCATGAACCACACCTGCTTCTGGCCGATACACAGCGGCCGCTGGCGACGGCGTACCAGGTGGCGCGGCAGACGGTAGCGCAGCCACCCCTCGGTGCAGCCGAGCACCTCCACATGGGAGGACTCCAGTCCCACCTCCTCGCGCAGCTCCCGGAAGAGGGCCTGCTGCGGCGACTCGTGTCGCTTGATGCCCCCCTGAGGGAACTGCCAGGCGTTCTGGCCGATGCGCCGGGCCCAGAACACCCGCCCGGCCCCATCCGTCAGGATGATCCCCACGTTGGGCCTGAATCCATCCGAATCAATCACTTGAGAAACCTGGCACGGAATACCGGAAGTTACAGGTATTCTTCCACATCGGTACAAAAGGCGGCAAATGGCACCACGACGCCCGTGCACGGCCGCCGGCGAGACCGTAGACTGTCGCCCCGACGCCGTCCGGCGGCACCCCCGGAAACCCAGCGGGAGCATCCGTGAGCCTGACCCTCTTCGATCTGGACAACACCCTGCTCGCCGGAGACAGCGATCACCTGTGGGGCGAGTACCTCACCGAACACGACATCGTGGACGCGCAGACCTACGCTGCCGCCAACGAGCGCTTCTACGCCGACTACAAGGCGGGACGGCTCGACATCGACGCGTTCCTGCGCTTCGCGCTGCGCCCCCTCGCCGAGCACCCGCCGGA
>NZ_WNXE01000648.1:0-946 GCF_010993615.1 Arhodomonas sp. KWT
GACGATATCGGCGCGTCCCTGAGCGTTACCAAATTCCGCGGTTCCGGGTTCCGGGAAGGGCCTCATCAGATGCGCGTGAGCGCACGTGGGCTGGAGGTGTTTCCGCGCCCGAGTCCGCCCGAGAGCAAGCTCACCGAGCAGCAGCGGGGGATCTGGTCGACGGGGATCGCGGCGTTCGACGACATGCTCAGCGGTGGGCTGGAGGCCGGGACGGTTTCGCTTGTCACGGGTCCGTCCGGTATCGGCAAGTCGACCTTTGCCTCGCTGTTCGTTGCGCAGGCGCTGCGCCGTGGGACGCGTGCCGGAATCTATCTCTTCGAGGAGGAGATGGCCTCGTACCTGACGCGTACCGAGGGGTTCGGTATCGAGCTGCGTGAGCCTGCGCGTGAAGGACGGCTCACCATTGAGCAGATCGAGCCGATGCGCTACCTGGCCGACGAGTTCGCCCTGCGTGTGCGCGAACACGTCGACAAGGAGGGTGTGGAGCTGGTGGTGCTCGACAGCATCGCCGGCTTCGAGCTGGCCCTGGACGGCGAGGGCATCAAGGCGCGACTGCACGCGCTGGCAAAATCCCTGGCGCGTGTCGGAGTGACGGTGCTGCTGATCAACGAGATCGAGGCCATGAGCGGGCAGAGCAGCATCTCCGAGCGCAGTATCAGCTATCTGGCCGATAACGTGATCTGTCTGCGCTATGTCGAGCTGGATGGTGAGATGTGCAAGTCGATCAGTGTGCTCAAGAAGCGGCTTAGCGATTTCGACCACACGCTCTACGCCTTCGAGCTGAACGAGGGCAGCATCCGTCGGGGGGAACCGCTGCGTGGTCTGGGAGATGGCCTCATGACCGCGCAGGCGCGACAGCGGAACCCTTAGTCATGACGGACAGGGGCAAGGACGTCCTTCTCGTGATGAAGCGCCCGGGCAACGTCGCCGTGATCCGCGAGGCGCT
>NZ_WNXE01000649.1:0-946 GCF_010993615.1 Arhodomonas sp. KWT
CGGCGCGCACCGCCTGCAACCGCTCCCGGGCCTGGGCCCATCGCGACACGATCTGTTCGCGCGAGGCGCCCATGACCGGCGCGAGCTCCGAGAAGGTGGCATGGACGTGGAGGTGCCAGCGGCCATGGAAGTTCGCGCGCTCGTTGAGCCCGAAACGGTGGATCGTCAGTGTGGCGTCCTCGGCGGGCAGCGCCTCGCGCACCGTCTCCGGCGTCCAAAGATAGTAGGCGCCCTCACCCTCGGGCGTGTCCGCGTCCAGGGCGCTGGCGAAGCCGCCGTCCCCGCACTGCATCTCGCGCATCAGCCAGTCCACGGTCTCCCCGATCACGCGGGCGAACAGGCCGTCGCCGGTGATCCGCCAGGCGTCGGCGTACAGGCCGACCAGCAGGGCGTTATCGTAGAGCATCTTCTCGAAGTGCGGGATCATCCAGTAACGGTCGACCGAGTAGCGCGCGAAACCGCCGCCGACCTGGTCGAAGATCCCGCCGAGTCCCATGCGCTGCAGCGTCTGGCAGACCATGTGGAGGGCGTCGCGGTCGTCACGCCGGGCGTAGTGGCCGAGTAGATGACCGAGGGCGGCGGGCTGCGGAAACTTGGGTGCCTCCCCGAAGCCGCCGAAGGTCGGATCGAAGGCCTCGCCGAGGCTGTCACGGGCCCGGCCGGCGGCCTCGTCCGCTGCGCAGCGCTCGCCCTCGGGGGGCTGCTGGAGTGCCTTCAGCGCCTCGATCATACGCGTGTTCTGGCCGTCGATGGCGTCGCGCTGCTCCTGCCAGGCCTGGCTGACCCGGGCCAGGATGTCGCCGAAGCCCGGCAGGCCGTGCCGGGCGTCCGGGGGGAAGTAGGTGCCCGCGAAGAAGGGGACCTGCTCCGGCGTGAGGAACACCGTGAGTGGCCAGCCGCCGCCGCGGCCGTTCAGGAGCTGGTGGGCCGTCTGGTAGATGCGGTC
>NZ_WNXE01000064.1:0-15712 GCF_010993615.1 Arhodomonas sp. KWT
GCCGCCGACCGCGGGCCCGCGGACCCGGTGGCTGCCGCCACCGGGTCCGCCTGCAAGGTCCTCGCGCCGGTGGCCGGGCGTCCCATGGTCCTGCGTGTGCTGGACGCGCTGGCGGCGAGCCCGGCGGTGACGCGCACGGTGCTGTGCGGCCCGCCGGCGTCGGCGCTGGCGGACAGCGCCGAGCTGAGCGGGCGCGTCGATACTGGTGCCGTGGACTGGCTCGCCCCGCAGGCCGGGCCGAGCGCGAGCGCCGAGGCGGGGCTGGCGCACTCCGGCGGGGCCGGCCCGGCCCTGGTGACCACCGGGGATCACGCGCTGCTGACCCCGGAGATGGTCGACGGTTTCACGGCAGCGGCGGCCACCGGCGGCTGGGATGCCGTGGTGGGGCTGGTCGAGTACGAGACGGTGACGGCGGCCTTCCCCGGGGTGCGCCGCACGGTCACCCGGCTCAGTGACGCCGCCGTCTGCGGCACGAACCTGTTCGCCTTTCCGACCCCGGCGGGCCGTTCGCTGGTGCGTTACTGGCAGCGGGTGGAGGCGCGGCGCAAGCGTCCCTGGCAGGTGGTGCTGGGCGCGATCGGGCCCGCGGCGGTGGCGCGCTACGCCCTCGGGCGGCTGAGCCTGGAGGCGGCGCTGGAGACCCTCTCGCGCCGTCTCGGGGTCAGCGTCGGGGCGGTGATTCTGCCCTGGGCGCGGGCCGGGGTGGACGTGGACTCCGCGGCGGACCTGGCGCTCGCCGAGGCGATGCTGGCCGGAGACCGGCCTGTGGCCTCTGTCGGTAGGAGGACGCCGCCCACCGCCTGACCGCCGGCCGGTAACGGGCGGATTCCCTCTTGTAGAAAACCAAAATATACTGCTTATGATCCGGCCATCGGCCGGGATGCCTGCGTCCGCCGGCAGGGCGCGCCCGCCGCTGCCGGCCGGGTTACTGATGAGGTGCGATCAGGAGGATCGCCGGTGTCCGACATCACCGTGGCCATCGTGCTTCACGTGCTCGGCGTCGTCTGGTGGGTCGGCGGCATGGCGCTTGTCACCACCGTTGTCCTGCCCCACCTGCGCCGCCATCCGGACGGTGCGCTGGAGCGTTTCCACGCCGTCGAGCGGCGCTTCGCGCCACAGGTGCGCGTGGCGGTGCTGACGGTCGGTGCCTCCGGTGGCTGGATGCTTTACCGCCTGCAGCTCTGGCGTGTCCTCGGCGAGCCGGCCTTCTGGTGGCTGTGGGCGATGATCGCCCTCTGGACGCTGTTCTTCCTCATGCTCTTCGTCCTCGGGCCCACCGGGGTCCTGCGGCGGATCATGTCCGGTCCGCTGGAGCGGGACCTGCCGTCCCGGCTTGCGCGCATGCATTACCTGCACATGCTCCTGCTGGGGTTCGCGCTCGTCACCGTCGCCGGCGGCGTGGCCGGCGTACACGGCTGACGCCGCCGGCCTGGCGGTTCCACCCGGTGAGGGGCGTTGCCGCCACGGAAGGATCCCCACTGAATACGTAATGGGGCTTGTTCGCATTCACGGGGCTGGAAGCAGGATCGTCCCAGGTCGGCGGTGACAGATACCCGGCCGAACCGGCTACGAAGGGGCGGGTATCGCTCAGCCCCCCTGGGCCGTGCCGGTGGAGGCCGCCGGCAGCTGCGCGGCGAGGACCTCGCTCACCGGCTCCAGGTCCTCGGGGAAGTCGAGCTCCGCCCACTGCCGTCCGGCAATGGGGAAGGCCCGGACGTGGCCCTGGTCGGCCATGGCGTCGATGATGGAGAGGTACCACAGCCGCAGCGCGTCCGGGTCGCGCATGGCGTTCTCGACGGCCTCGCGGAACAGCGCCGCGCCGTCGCCCTGGAAGCGGGTCATGCCGATGGACTCGCCGTCCACCTCCGAGGGGTCGAGGCGCTTGCCCACCCGGCGCAGCCGGCCGTCGCCGTGCAGCGAGACCTTCATGTCGTCGTCGTCGTAGGCGTCCTTGAAGTCCACCGTGAGGGTCACGGGGGCCGGCGGCGCGGCCAGTACGTCGCGGACGATATCGCCCTCGAAGAGGGTGTCGCCGTTGATGAGCAGCAGCTCGCCGCGGATCGCCTCGCGGGCGATCCAGCAGCTCGCGAGGTTGTCCGAGACCCGGTAGAAGGGATTGAACACGGTCTGCACGCCGGCGTTCCCGTAGCGGCGCTCGAGCAGTGCCTCGACGAGCTCGGCGCCGTAGCCGGTCACGACGGTCACGCCGTCGACGCCCGCTTCCAGCAGGGTATCGATCTGCCATTCGAGTACGCTGCGGCCGTGGAAGCTCAGGGAGCACTTGGGCCTGTCCTCCGTCAGTGGCAGCAGGCGGCGCCCCTGACCGGCGCTGAGCAGCAGGGCGTGGGTCGGGGCTTCGGGGGCATCTGCCGCCCCGTGCCGTGACGGTGACAGTGAATCCATCATCGGGTCCGGTTGCTCGGGCAAGAACGCCACTATTTCATCACATCGCCGCTGTATTAGCATTAGCGGCGGCCCGACAGGGGCGTCTGCCGGGCGCCCGTTCCCGGAGGGAGTCCGTTTTTGTCCCGCATCGTCCGCTACACCGCCGCCGAGGTCGGCCGTGCCCTGATCCCCGTGCTGGCACTGCTCGTCGTGATCTTCGCGGCCTTCGACGCCGCGCGGAGCCTGGCGGGTGCGACGGCGGTCGCGCTGGAGCTGCCCGTGCTCCTGGAGCTCGTGGCGCTGCGCACCCTGATCGCCCTGGACGTGCTGCTGCCTCTGGGGCTCTACCTGGCGGTGGTGATCGCCCTGGGCCGTCTGCACCACGACCACGAGGTGGTGGGGCTGCGGGCGCTGGGTTTCAGCGGTGCGGCGCTGGTGCGTGGCGTGCTGGTGGTGGCCGTTGCGGTCGCGGTGCTGGTCGGCGGGGTCTCGCTGTTCGCACGTGCCTGGGCCTACGAGCGCGTCTACACCCTGGAGGCGGAGCAGGGTGCGGAGTTCGAGCTGGAAGACCTCGCGCCCGGACACTTCCAGGCCAACGACGATACCGGCCGGGTGGTCCATGCCCGCGCCCGCGACGGGGACGGGCTCAGGGGTTTCCTGTTCTACGAGGGGGGAGAGGGCACGACCCAGCTGGTGCTCGCCGATCGGGCGCGCCAGCCGGCCGGGGCGGCGGGGCGCAGCCGCCTGCTCCTGGACGACGGCGCCGTCTATACCCTCGATCGCGGCGGCGGCAATGACCGTGTCTCCGAGTTCAGCGAGCTGACCCTGCGCCTCGAGCAGCCGTCCCAGCTGGTGGGCTACCAGCGCAAGGCCGCGGCGACCGCCTCGCTGCTGCGCTCGCAGCGCCCGGACGATGTCGCCGAGTGGCAGTGGCGGGCCTCGCGCCCGCTGGCGACCCTGCTGCTCGCGCTCCTGGCGGTGCCGCTGAGCGCCACCGCGCCGCGGCGTGGCCGTTACGCGCGGGTGTTCACCGCCATGGGGGTGTTCGCGCTCTACTTCGTGGCCACGGACATGGCCCGGAGCTGGGTGGAGCAGTCCGCGGTGGGGGCCTTCCCCGGCGTGTGGTGGGTCCACGCGCTGGCCGCGGCGGCGCTCCTCGGGCTGTGGGTGCGTGGGGTGGCGTCGCCGCTGCGGGGAGGTGGCGGGTGAGCCGCCTCGAACGTCACGTCGTCACCCGGCTGCTGGTCGGTTTCGGCATCGCCGCGGCGGTGCTGCTGCCGCTGTTCTCCCTGCTCGATCTCGCCGAGCAGCTCGAGGACCTGGGCCGCGGGGGCTACGGTTTCGTGGACGCACTGGTGCACACGGCGCTGCTCGTGCCCCGGCGGCTGGTCCAGCTCGCCCCGTTCATCGGGCTGCTGGGCGGGATCGTGGGGCTCGGGCTGCTGGCCGCCCACGACGAGCTGATCGCCCTGCGCGCAGTGGGGATGTCCGGGTGGCGGCTGCGCCGCGCCACCGGCCTCGCGGCCCTGGCCCTGGTCCTGGTGTATGTCGCCCTGCAGGGGGTGGTCGCCCCGGCGGCACAGCAGCACGCGATCGAGCGGCGTACCGAGCTCATCGCCGGCATGGATCGCGGTGAAGGCGGCCTGGGGCTGTGGCTGCGCGACCGGCACCGGATCCTGCACATCGGTGCGATGCGTCACGGCCGGGTACCCGTGGACGTGGAGCTGTTCCGGCTGCATGGCGAGGCGCGCCTCGCCCGCTACGTCCACGCCGCCCGGGCCGAGATCCGCGGAGACGGCACCTGGCGGCTGCACGACGTCACCATCAAGCGTTTCTCCGGCGCGGAGACCGGCAGCGAGCACCGCGCCAGCCTCGATTGGACACCGTTCATCGACCAGGCCCGGATCGCGGCCATGCAGCAGCCGCCGGAGAGCCTGGGACCGGTGGATCTGGCCGGCTACGTGGCCTACCTGCGCGCCAGCGGCAGTCCCTCGGCGCGGTACGCGCTGGCGCTGTGGCGCAAGGCGGGGCACGGCCTGCTGACCATCGCGCTCACGCTGCTCGCCACCGCCTTCGTCACCGGCGGTGCCCCCCGCGGGGCGCTGGCACCGCGCCTGGTGCTCGGGGCGTTCACCGGTATCGCGGTGTTCATCGGTGACGAGATCCTGGCCAGCACCGGGCTGGCGCTGGGGCTTCCCGCGGCCGCGATCGCCCTGGTGCCCGCGGGGGCGATGCTCGTCGTCGCCGCCGTGCTCGCGGGTTGGCGGCGGTAAGGGGGCGGCATGGCAGGCGGGCAACAGCCAGCGACGGGCGCGACCATCAGCGAGGGCGCGCTGCGCCGGGTGCTCGCCAACTCCGGCAAGCTGCTCGGCGGCAAGACCGTGAGCGCCGTGCTCGGGCTGATCACCATCGCGCTGGCGGTGCGCGCCCTCGGGATCGAGGGCTACGGCACCCTGGCGCTGGTGCACACGTTCACGCTGGTGGTCAGCCGCGTGGTCAACTTCAAGTCCTGGCAGGCGATCCTGCGTTACGGTACACCCCTGCTTCACGAGGGGGATCGGCCGGGACTGCGCCGCCTGATCCGGTTCACCGCGTTGCTGGACGTTGCCAGCGCAGCGGTTGCGGCGCTCGTTTGCGCAGTGCTCGCGGGGGCTGCGGGGACGTTGATCGGCTGGCCGGCGGCGGTCACGCCGATGGCCGCGCTCTACGGGCTCTCGGCGCTGTTCATGATCTCCGCGACCCCCTTGGGGGTGCTGCGGCTGTTCGGCCGTTTCGACCTGCTCGCCGTGCGCTCGCCGGTGCAGTCCGGTGTGCGTCTCGTCGGCGTGGGTGTGGCGATGGTGCTGGACTGGGGGATCGCCGGGTTCCTCGCGGTGTGGTTCCTGGCACGTCTTCTGACTACTCTCTCGCTGGTTGTCTGTGCCTGCGGGGAGCTCGCCCGCCAGGGCCTGCTGGCCGGGCCCGCCGACGACTGGCGGGGGTTGCGCGGACGTTTCCCGGGCATCCTGCGTTTCATCGGGATCACGAGCGCCAATGCCATCCTCGCGCTGGGCGTCGAGCAGATGGGTACGCTTGCGGTGGGCGTGCTCCTGGGGGCGGATGCGGTGGGCCTGTTCCATGTCGCCGACCGGCTCGCCCAGGCCCTTAGCAAGCCGGTGAAGCTGCTCACGCCGGCGATCTACCCCGAGATCGCCGGTCTGTTGACCGCAGGCGAGACCCGGCGTCTGCGGCGGCTGATCCTGCGCACGGTAATGCTCGGTGGCGTGCTGGTCCTGGCGGTGATGGCGGTGCTGGCGCTGGTGGGCGGGCCACTGCTGGGACTGATGGGCGGTGAGCCGGCCCGCGAGGCCTACGCGGTGATGCTGATGCTCGCCTTTGCCATGTTGCTGCCGGTGTGGTGGTTCCCCCTCGGGCCGCTGCTGGTCTCCGCCGGGCACCCGGGCCGCGCGCTGCTCTCCCAGGGGGTGGGCACGCTGGTGTACCTGGCAGCGGTGGCGCCGCTGGTGGGCGTGATGGGCGTGGAGGGGGCCGGGCTGGCCGCCGCGGTCTCGGCACTCGCACGGCTGCTGGTGCGCCTCGTCGCGGCCCTGCCATGGCTGCGCACCGCCGGATGACGCGGCTCGCCGGGCAGCGGCCGGCGGGTGCCGCTTGACGGGGGGCGACGCCGGGTGCGTAGATACCGCGCATTGTGCCGCCCGGGCCGCTCCGGGCGCCCTCTGCCACGCAACCACGAGTGTCATCCGCGTCCCGTGACCGAGCCGGACCCGTCCTTCGAGGCCCCCACCGTGGCGCTGTTCCTGCGCTCGCTCGCCGGCGTGGGGCCCGTGCGCGTGTTCCTCGACCTGGCCGCCGCGCTCGCGGCCCGCGGCTACCGGGTCGATCTGCTGGTGGCCTACGGCAGCGGTGCCTACCGGGACCGGGTGCCGCCGGGCGTGCAGCTGGTGGACCTGCGTGCCCCGGTGGCCCAGGCGTGCCTGCCGGCGCTGGTGCGTCGTCCGGGCCTGCTCCGGGCCCTCGGGCCGATCGTCTGGCTGCCCGGTGCGCCGCGGGTGCTGGGGGCCATCCCCGCGCTGGCGCGCTATCTCGTGCGGGCCCGGCCGGCGACGCTGCTTGCCGCCCAGCACTACGGCAACCTCGCTGCCGTCTGTGCCCACGCCCTCGCCGGCTCCGATGCGCGACTGTTGCTCTCCCAGCGCACCCAGATCAGCGATTACCTCCGCGCCGGCCGCACGCCCCGCAAGCGCCTGGTGCTCGGGCCGGTGCGCCGGCTCTATCCGCGGGCGGAGGCGGTGATCGCCGTCTCCCGGGGGGTGGCGGCGGACCTGTGCGAGCGCACGGGGCTCGACCCCGCGCGGGTGCCGGTGATCCCGAACCCGGTGGTCGACGATGGCCTCCGGGAGCGCGCGGCGGTGCCTTCCGGGCACCCCTGGCTGGACGAGCCGGACGGCGCCCCGGTGCTGCTCGCCGCGGGCCGGCTGCACTACCAGAAGGACTTCCCGACGCTGCTCCGCGCCTTCGCGCGGCTGCGTGCCGACCGCGCGGCGCGGCTGATCATCCTGGGGGAGGGGCGCGAGCGCCGGGCGCTGGAGCAGCAGGCCCGGCAGCTCGGGGTGGCGGCGGACGTGGACATGCCCGGCTTCGTGGACAACCCCTTCGCCTTCATGGCGCGGGCATCGGCATTCGTGCTGAGCTCGCGCTACGAGGGGTTGCCCGGCGTGCTCATCCAGGCCCTGGCCTGCGACTGTCCGGTGGTGAGCACGGACTGCCCCAGCGGACCGGCGGAGATCCTGGAGGACGGGCGCTGGGGCCGGCTCGTGCCCGTCGGCGACGATCGCGCAATGGCGGACGCCCTGGCGGCCACCCTGGCCGAGCCCCCGGCGCCCGGGACCGTGTGCCAGCGCGCCGGGGCGTTCACCATGGAGCGCATCCTGGTGCTCTACCAGAAACAGCTCCCGCCTGCGCCCGGACCGGGCCATGGCGACGCCTGCCAGGGATGACTCTTGCCATGTCGATGCCGCATCGCCCCCGCGTTACCGTCGTGATTCCGGTCCACAACCGGGAGCGCTATCTGCCGGTCGCGGTCAACAGCATCCTCGCCCAGACGTTCAGCGACTTCGAGCTGCTGCTGATCGACGACGGCTCCACCGACGGCAGCCTGGAGCTGATGCATCGTTACCAGGCGGCGAACCCACGGGTACGCGCGCTGAGCAACGGGGCCAATCTCGGCATTCCGCAGACCCGCAATCGTGGACTCGACGAGGCCCGGGGCGAGTATATCGCCCTGCTCGACAGCGATGATTACGCCTACCCGGAGCGGCTCGCCGCGCAGGTGAGTTTCCTGGACGCCCATCCCGATCACGCCGAGGTCGGGACCTGGGGCAGCTTCATGGATGGTGACGGCCGGATGTCACGGCAGGTGCGCCGTCAGCCCGTCGTGTCCGCGGCGGTCGATGCCGAGCTGCTGTTCCGCTGCTGCATCTCCAACCGCTCGCTAATGGCACGCACCGCGGTGCTGCAGGCCCACCGCTATCGCGAGGACTTCCCGCGCAGCCAGGACTACGAATTGCACGTGCGGCTGTCGGCGCAGCATCGCCTGGCGAATCTGCCCGTCATCCTCTCCTGCGGGCGGGAGCACCCCGGCCGTTCCACCAATCTGGCCGCGGACCTCTCCCGCGAGCGCAAGATCGCGATCCATCGCGCCCAGCTGGAGGCCCTGGGGCTACGGCCCTCGGACGCGGACCTGGACCGGCACTACCGCCTGGGCCGGGGTGGAGTGCTCGGGGTGCCGGATCACGACTACGTCGACTGGGCCGAGGCCTGGCTCAGCGACCTCCTCGCCGCCAACCGGCGCGTGGGCCGCTACGATCAGGCCGCCCTGGCTGGGGCGGCCGCCCGGCGCTGGGTGCGGGTCTGCTGGCGTGCACGGCGACGCCTGGGTGGTCGTGCGGTCATGCGGATGCTGCGCTCGCCGCTGATGCGGCCGTTCGCGCCCTACGGCGGCCGCTGGCTGCCGTGCCGCGTGCCGGCACCGGCGCTGGACTACGCCCCGCCGCAGGCGCAGCGCGCCGGCGACACACCGGACTGAGGCCGCGGAGCCGTTATTCCGTCGCGGCGTTACGTGGGCGCTGCTCGGCTTCGACGCTCGTGCCCGGATAGCCCCAGCCGGCCAGCGGCAGCCCCGTCTCTGCGGCCAGGGTGCGGTTGCTCGCGGCGTAGTAGTCCTCGATGTAGTCCACGATCCCGTCGCCGAGCAGCTCTCGCGGTGTAAGCGTCCGGCCCGCGAGGGGCGAGCGGTCGAAGCGGCGGAGCAGGTCTTTCAGGTAGCGGTAGCGGCCGCTGGGCAGGATGTAGCGCTTGTCGTTCACGCTGCGGTAGGTGAGATGGTTGAGCACCCGCGCCAGCCGCAGGGTCCGGTGCCGGTAGGCGGAGTTGGCCGATCCGGCATCGGGTGTCCCGAGATCGACCGTCAGACCCAGATGATCCGCATAGTCCGCGAGAAACCCCTGTGCGTTGGCGCGGAACGCCTCGTAGGTGAACACGTGCACGCGATCGGCGCCGAAGAGGGCCCGGTAGTGGCGGATCAGCCCGAGATAGGCGAAGTGGGCGAAGTCGAACAGCGGTTTCTTGAAGGGCAGGCGCCAGATCCCTTTGCGATAGCGCGCCGGGAACAGGAACTGTTCCGGCGCCAGGGTGCCACCGCCCTTGATGTACTGGGCATACGCGGAGGCGATCATGTCGACCTGATGGCGGATGAACAGCACGATCCGGGCACGGGGCAGCACCCGGGTCAGCCGGTCGGCGATCTCCTTGGACATCGCGCCCTGATGGCCGGCGGTTTCGAAACTGCCGCTGAGTTCCTCCTCGCAGAGGATCACCGGTCCGGTGCCGTCCAGCTCGAGCGCCGTCCGTGCATGCTCCGGCGAGAAGTTGAAGGCGTGGGGCTTGAGCAGCGCCTCCTGGACGTGATCCCGCGGGATGTAACGGTGGCTGGACACCAGTGGGTAGAAGCGCTTCTGGAACCAGGTCGTCGCCGTCTTGTGATAGCCCGCGTGGATGATGCTCTCGGTGCTTGGCGTCATCCGGCGCCTCCGCTGGCGTTGGCCGTGACGGCCGCCTCCCCCGCGGTAGCCGTCAGACCGAGGATGTCGAGGTGGCGCGTGACGCTGCGTTCCTGGCTGAATGCGTGGCCCCGGGCGCGCACGGCCTCCGCCGGGGGCGGGTCGTCCAGCACCGCGGCCATCGCGGTTGCGAGCGCGGGGGCGTCCCCGAGGGGGACCAGCGGTCCGTGGCGGCCGCGGTCCAGTATCTCCGCCGGGCCGCTGGGGCAGTCCGTGCTCACCACCGGACAGCCGCAGGCGAGGGCCTCGATGAGCACTGTGGGCAGGCCCTCGAAGTCCGAGGACAGCGTGAACAGCGCCGCCCGGGCGAAGGCCGCGTAGGGGTTCTTCACCTGGCCCGGCAGGGCGACGTCGGTGTCTATCCCCAGCGCCCGCGCCTGTGACTCCAGCCGCTCCCGCTCCGGGCCTTCGCCCAGGATCACCAGCCGTGCCGCGCGTCCGGCCCGCAGGCGGGCGAAGGCGTCCAGCAGCAGCGGGAAGTTTTTCTGTGCCACCAGCCGGCCCGCCGCGACCACCACCGGCGGCCCGCCGTCGGTGAACCACGGGTGCGGCGACGGTTCGGCGGCCCGTTCGGCCAGTGCCGGCGTGACCACCGGGTTGTGGAGCGTGGTGATGGACCCGCGTGGCAGCCCGGCGGTCGCCGCGAGGTCGTCGCCGACGCCCTCGGAGACCGAGACGATGGCGTCCGCCTCCGGGTAGAAGCGCCCGACCAGCGGTGCGATGTAGTGCCAGCGCCACTTGCGGCTGGCGGCGATGGCGCGGGAGAGCTGGGTGTGCTCCGCGATTACGGTTCGAGTGGCTAGGCCACTTTGATGCCGGGCCCAGAGGGCGAGGAGGTTGGTGCGCGTCTTCGCGGCGAGCAGGCTCGCGGGGCGGTACTCCGCCAGGTAGCGGGCGAGGTCCGCCACGTAGGGCTGCACCGGCGCGGGCCGCGGGGCGAGCAGCGCGGGGCGCGCGAGCAGCCCGATCTCCCGCGGGTACAGCCGGGCAAGCCGCAGCCGTGCAGCGGGGCCGGATTCCCGCTGCAGGGTGACCAGGTGAACGCCGTCGGGGATCGCGTCCATGTACGGCCCCTCGGGCCGGCACAGCACCAGGTCCACGCGCAGGCCGCGGGCCACGAAGCCGGCGGCCAGGTTCAGCGTCATCCGGCCGACGCCGCCGGCGGCCAGCGAGGGCAGCAGCAGGGCGATGTCCGGGCGTCGGCTCTCGGGTGTGTCCATGGCCACCTCTGCGGATCGGGACGGGCTGCGGTGCGGTCTCGTGGGCGCGGGATTATACACAGCGGACCCGGGCACGTCCGTGCCGGCTCAGGCGGATTGCCGCGGTATCTCCAGTGTGTGGCCGGCGTCCGCCCGTGTGGTGAAGTCTCCGGTTTCGGTGTCGTAGGCGTGCACCGTGACCGCGAGCTGCCAGCCCGTCGGCGTGGGGGTGACGACGCAGCGGTGGTAGGCCGCGTTGCGCGCCGGGTCGTGGGTGCGCTGGGAGACGGACGGGGCGCCGAGTACCGGCACCGGTCCGCGGGGGCCGTCGATCTCGCCCCGCAGGCGGCGATGGGCGTGGCCGTGGAGGACCAGCTCGGCGCCGTGGCGGCGTACGAGCGCGCGGAAGCGCCCGGCGGCGAGGAGCGACTTGCGCCGGGAGACCGCGTCCGGCTGCGGCGGGTGGTGCATGAGCACGACCCGGAATCGCCCCGCCTCGCCGGCGCGCGCCAGTGCCCGGCCGATGCCGTCGAGCTGGTCGCCGTCGATCCGGCCGGTGGCGAGCAGCGGCGCGCTCGGGTAGGCGGTGTTCACGCCGATGAAGCTTACCGGCCCGCGGCGGCGCTCGAAGGGGAAGCCGGGGCGGTCGTCGCCGTCGCCGTCGCCGCACATGTGCGCGGCCCACTCCGCGAGGGTGTCCTCCCAGCGGACCGGGACATAGAGGTCGTGGTTGCCCGGGACCACCGTGACCCGTGGACCGGGGCCGAGCGCGGCGAGCCAGTCGCGGGCCTCGCGGTATTCGTCCGGTGTGCCGAGGTGGGTGAGGTCGCCGGTGACCGCGATCTCCTCGTCGGGGTGCGTGGCGAGGGCGCGCTGCAGTGCCGCGAGGATGCCGTCGCAGTGGACATGCCGCCGGCCCCGGCGCCAGGAGAGGTAGCCGAGGAGGCGCTTGCCGATCAGCTCCCGGCGGCGCAGGTCGCGCAGCGACGTGAGGTGGGGATCCGAGAGGTGGGCGAAGGCGAGGCCGCGCGCACCCTCACTGTTCGTGGATTCCATGGCCGCGCCAGTATAATGAGCGCCCATTTCGGTGGGAAGCGACAACGAAGGGGCCACGATGCCAGTGTACGTCTGCGTCACCGGGGACAGCCCGGTCCGCCTGTGGGGGCTCACCGGCCGCGAGCGCCTGGAGCGGGCGTTCGCCGCCATGGACGGCGTGGAGGCCGTCACCGGCCCGGAGGCGGTTCCGGCGGAGGCGGTAGTGGTCGCGCTGCGCGCCGACCATGCCTATGATGGCGCGGTGCTGCGCGGGCTCGTCGAGGGCGCGGAGCCGGTGTGCCTGCTCGGCGAGGACGGCACGCTGGTGGCGGCCCGGGGCGCCGGCGGGGAGACGGCGGCGCTGCTGCAGGTGGTGGCCGCGGCGGATGCCGGTGGGCTGGCGGACCGGCCGTCGAGGTCCGCCGGCGAGCTCGCCTCCGGCTTCCGGTCGCGGCTGCGCAGCGTCACGCCGCCGCGGGTGTCGCGCATCACCGCCGACAATCGCCGGGCGCTGGAGCGCTGGCTGTTCTCCGGCGCCTACAAGGGCGTGACCGACCTGATCACCAAGTGGCTGTGGCCGGTGCCGGCGCAGTGGGCGGTGCACGGCTGCATCCGTCTCGGGCTCTCGCCCAACGCGGTGACCACCGCCAGCCTGGTGCTGGCGGTCGCGGCACTGGTGGCGTTCGCGGGCGGGGCCTACGGCCTCGGGCTCGTGGCCGGGTGGCTGATGACCTTCCTGGACACCGTGGACGGCAAGCTCGCCCGGGTGACCCTGACCTCCAGCCGGTTCGGCGACTACCTGGATCACGGCATCGACCTCATCCACCCGCCCTTCTGGTATCTCGCCTGGGGGCTCGGGCTGGCGGCACCGTGGACGCTGACGCCGTCGCTGGACGTGACCGTCACCGCGATCTTCGCCGCCTATATCGGCGGGCGGCTGTGCGAGGGGGCGTTCCAGTGGTTCGCCGCGCCCTTCTCGCTGTTCATCTGGCGGCCGTTCGACTCCTTCAACCGCCTGATCACGGCGCGGCGCAACCCGAATCTCATCCTGCTCACCGCCTTCTGGCTGGGCGGGCGGCCGGACCTGGGGCTGTGGGCGGTGGCCGCCTGGCACGTGCTCTCCACGCTGGTGCTCGCGGCCCGGGTGATGCAGGCGGCGATCCGTGCCCGCGGTGCGGCGCTCGTGCCCTGGCTCAACGACGTCGACCCCGCCCGGGACCGTGACCGCCTGGCGGTGCGCTGCTTCACCCAGGCCCCGGCCGGAGGCGCCGGTGCCCGACGCTGAGTCCGCCGCTGCGGCGGTGGCCCTCGGCGGCGAGCGGCTGGGGCTGCTGCTCAATCCCCGTGCCGGCGGTCTGCGCCGACCGCTGGAGCGGGTGCGGGCGCTGGCCGCCTCGCTGCCGCTGACCGCCGCCCACGAGGCCGATACCCCCGCGGGGATGGCGGCGGCGCTGGAGGCCATGGCCGCGGACGGCGTCACGGCGCTGGTGGTCGTGGGCGGTGACGGCACGGTGCAGGCGGTGCTGGGGCAGCTGCTCGAGGCGCGGCCGTTCCCGCACCTGCCGTGGCTGGTGGTGGTTCCTGCCGGCAGTACGGACATGACCGCGCGGGATATCGGCCTGCGCGGCGGGCCCGTCGCCGTGCTGGAGCGCCTGGTCTCCGCCGTGGCGGATGCACGCAAGCTGACCGCGCGGTATCGGCCGGTGCTCGGCGTCGGGCACGGCGGCCACCGGGTGTGCGGGATGTTCTTCGGCGCCGGTATGATTGCCGACGGGGTGGGATACTTCCGCGAGCGGGTGCGCGGCCGCGGCCTGGTGGGGGAGAAGGCCTCCGCGCTGGCGGTGCTGAGGACCCTGGCGGCGCCGTTTACCCGGCGTCCGCGCGGCCGTGGCGTGACCCTGCGCGAGCCGGCGGCGCTGGCGCCGCCCGTCGACCACGGGCTGGTGCTGGTCAGCGCCCTGGACCGGCTGCTCTTCGGCAGCCATCCGTACTGGGGCGGTGGGGCCGGCGCGCTGCACTGCACGGTCATGCCCGCCCGTCCCGGCCGTCTGGTCGCCGCGCTGCCGCGGCTGCTCCGCGGCCGTCCGGGCCGCCGGCTGTCCCCCCGGCGCGGCTTCGCCAGCGGCGACGTGGATGCCGTCACCCTCGATATCGACGGCGACTACGTCGTCGACGGCGAGCTCTACCCCGCCGACAGCGCCCGCGGCCCGGTGCACGTGGGCGTGGCCGAGCGGGCCATGCCCTTCCTGGTGCCCTGAGGCGGTAGCACGCGCGCCACGTCCGGCCCGGCGCCGCCGTCGGTGTGGTGTCCCGTGGCATTCCCGGTCGGGGGTGTCGCACAACGATCAGGGCCGAGCACGACGCCGGCGGGCTGCGTGGGAATCTACGGCGGTTCCCTCCCTGCCGGCGGGATCGTCGGCTGCCAGGAGCAGCCGACATCCCGTCCCGCGTGCTGGCAGCGTGGACTGCCTTGAGGGGCCTTATAACCCCGATGTCCGCGCATTCTTCCAGCGTGTGCGCAGGCGGGGAAAAGCCGGCATGGTCGCCCTGGGGGCCGTCATACTCAAGCCCGTCCACATCCGTTCCGGCGTCATCAGGGACCAGACATTCCATAACCTGCAAATCGCTTGATCCGCGAGGTGGTATCTACGGTGTGCGCCCGTTCCGCGGCAGGTCGGTTGCTCCATGCAGCCGACGGGCGGGGTGCCGGCGATTTGCCGGTGCGCGGCTGGTGTCCGGGGCGTGTGAAGTTCTTTGGACGGTGCCGCGGCGGGCTGTCGCACACGTCAGGTGGCTGAGTCCACGTAGGTCGTGCGCCGCAGGCGTGCGACGTTCCGGCCCGGTCATTGAAGGCGTCGCACACGGCCCGCGGCCGTGCACGACCTGCCGGTCTTCCGCTCCGGAACCACACAAGGCCGGTTGCCCCTGGCGACCGACAGGTGTCCGGCCGTGTCACCGGGGCTACTCCGACATCTCCGCGTCGGACATCGGGTCGAACAGGGCGGTGGCGAGGGCGGGGAACCCGGGGTCGTCCAGCGGGGCGGCGTCGCGGAACACGGTGGCCCAGCTCGGGTCGCTGCCTTCGCCCGGCACGCCCTGGAACGGGTTGTCCTCCCAGACGCGGGCGGCGGCGGTCATGGCGCGGTCGGCGTCGCCGTGGCGGCGCAGGGCGGTGGCATAGGCATGGGCGCTCGCCAGCGGCAGGGGCAGGGGCGTGCGCAGGCCGCGCCAGTACAGGGCGAGCAGGGCGCCGAGGCGCTCCCGGGCCTGCGCCGGATCGATGGCGGCGAAGGCGAGGAGGGCCGGCGGGGCCTCGCGGCCACCCTCGCCGAGGTGGCGGCTGACGCGGCCGGGGTCGTTCCCGGGGGCGACGGCGTTGAGTGCGAGGTGGCTCACCCACAGGCGCAGGCGGTCGGCGGGGCGTACCGGGGCCGGGCGGTAGGTGAGCAGCCCGCCCTCGCGGCGGTCCGTGAGCCAGCCGGTGAGGTGCAGCTCCGCCAGTTCGAGGTCCACCTCCAGCGCCGGCAGGGGCTCGCCCAGCAGGGGTTCGAGGTGCTCGCGCAGGCGCTCGACCCGGGTGACGGTGTCGTCCATCACCGCGCGGCCGAACGGGCCTTCCGGCAGGGTGCCGGCGGCGTCCAGCAGCCGTTCCAGGGTCTCCGGGTCGTGGCCGCGGAGGCGCTGGGCGAGCAGGTGCTCGCGGAGCTGGTAGGCGCCCAGGCCGTCCAGGTCGAAGGGCTCGCTGTCCGCCTCGTCCACCGCCTCGCGCTGCATCCGCGTGCCCAGGCGCAGGCGCAGGAAGGCCTCCGCCGGGTTGCGCAGGAAGCGGACCAGCCCCTCCAGCGTGACCTCGCGCAGTTCCGCCTCCGGTTCGGGCAGGGGGGCGTCGATGAACGGTGCGGGGGCGCTGTCGCCGGTGTCCCCGCCGCCGGCCGGGCGCAGCCAGTCGTCGGCGTAGCTGAACACCGCGGCCTC
>NZ_WNXE01000650.1:0-945 GCF_010993615.1 Arhodomonas sp. KWT
GGTCCGTGTCGTCGTTCAGCTCGGCGCGCCAGAGGCGGTAACGTGCCAGCTGCGCCCATCCGCCGAGGTCCATGAGCAGCCGGTGGTAATAGGAGGTCACCGCCTGCTCCGGTACGGCGAGGTATTGTGTGGCCGCCGTGAGGAGGGTCTCCGCGGTCGCCGGACCTTCCGCGATCTCCCGTGCGAAGCCCTGCAGCCCCGCGATCTCCGGGGTGAGGTCGCGCGTGGCCGTCTCCCGCCAGGAGACGAACGGGTCCCGGGCCGGCGGCATGGGCCACAGCGCCTGTCCCTCGTCGAAGTAGGCGGACGCCCAGGCACCGACACGCTCCTCGATGAGGGCCGGCCAGTCCGTGCCGGAGGCCCTGGCGGCCAGCTCCGCAACGCTCGGCAGCGGCCGCGGCCGCGGCTGCTCGGTCGCGGCCTTCAGGAATTCGACCGTGACGGAGCGCCAGTGCGGCGGGGCCGCTGCGAGCGCGGCCTCGAGATCCCCGTTGGTGATGCGGCCGTCGCGGATCGCCTCCAGGTGCCACGACCTCGGGGGCGTGACCGCACAGCCCGCCACCCGTTCCAGCCGCGCTATGGCGGTGGCGAGGTCGTCCCCGGTGTGACCGGCGAAGGGGTTGACGGCGATCCACCCGGTCAGCGGCCAGGATGGCGGGACGGCCCTGACCGCGTCTTCCGCGGCGCGGTTGATGCTGCCGCTGTCCAGGTTCATGACGTCGTTCTCCGGTGTGCGTGGATGTCGTCGTTCACGCGCCAGGCGCCGAGCAGCCGGTCGAGCAGGGCATTGGCGTACAGGCCGTTGGCGAGGTGGACGCGCAGGCCGGTTGCGGCCGGGTGGCAGGCCCAGAGGGGGAACAGCGTCTGCGCCACCGCCACGGCGGCGAAGCTCATCAACGCCAGGGCCATGAGCGCCCACGCGAGCGGGCCGGGCGCGGGCGGCGG
>NZ_WNXE01000651.1:0-944 GCF_010993615.1 Arhodomonas sp. KWT
CCCCGCCCGGCTCGCCATCCGCCAGGCCGACGCCAGCGAGCGCCCCCTCCACGCCCTCGTCGCCGAGGCCGCCCGCCTCGGCGAGGACGGGGGGCTGAGCACCTACCAGCTCACCCTCGTGCCCTGGCTGTCGATGCTCGCGCTCGGGCGCGGCAGCCGCATCTTCCAGGACCGCTCGGTCCCCGGGATCGCCACCGCCGTGTTCGACGCCCACACCCTCGCCCGCGGGCGCTACCGCTTCGAGCTGCGCCGCGACTACCCCGCGCGCAGCTACTGCGTGCAGTACCGCGAGAGCGACCTGCACTTCATCAGCCGCCTCTTCGAGGAGGAGGGGCTGTTCTACTACTTCGTCCACGGCGGCGAGGCCGGCCACACCCTGGTGGTCACCGACGACGTCGACACCTGCCCCGCCGTCGAGCCCGCCACCATCCGCTTCCACCGCCAGGGCCCCACCGAGACCCGTGACACCCTCACCCAGTGGGGCGGGCGGCGCCGCGCGCAGCCCACCCGCGTGAGCCTCGCCACCTTCGACTACAAGCAGCCCTCGCTCGCCAGGCGCACCGTGCTCGATACCGCGCACGAGCGCGGCAACGCGCCCGCCGCCGAGCACTACGACTACGCCGGCACCTACTACTACCGCGGCTTCGAGCGCGGCGGGCGCCTCGCCGCCAACCGCCTCGAGGCCTTCGACGCCCGCGCCCGGCGCTTCCACGGCACCGGCGGCGCCCGCCAGCTGCTCGCCGGCCACCGCTTCGAGCTCACCGAGCACCCGCTCCACGACACCGGCGGCGAGGCCGAGCGCCACTTCCTCGTGCTCGCCCTCAGCGTCCACGCCGAGAACGCCCTGCCCGTCAGCCCCGCGCTCCGCGCCCTGCCCGGCAGCCTCCAGCCCGACATCGACGCCGCCCGCCGCGCCCACGGCCTCGAGGCGCACGGCGACGAGC
>NZ_WNXE01000652.1:0-943 GCF_010993615.1 Arhodomonas sp. KWT
GAGGTGCCGATGCTCGTGCAGTGGGACGACCACGAGACCCACAACAACTGGTACCCCCAGCAGCGCCTCGGTGACGAGCGCTACACCGAGCGCAGCGCCGCGCTGCTGTCGGCCCGGGCCCGGCGTGCGTTCCTGGAGTATCACCCCATCCGCATGCCCGCCGGCGATCCGGAGCGCATCTACCGGCACATCCCCTACGGCCCGACCCTGGACGTGTTCATGCTGGACATGCGCAGCTATCGCGGGCCCAACGGCGCCAACGATCAGGCCAGCGAAGGGGCGGAGACGGCCTTTCTCGGCGACGCCCAGCTCGCCTGGATCAAACGCTCGCTGCTCGCCTCCCGGGCCACCTGGAAGGTGATCGGCGCCGATATGCCGCTGGGCCTGGTGGTGCGGGCCGGCGAGGACGTTTACGAAGCCGTGGCCAACGGTGATGACGGCCCCGCGCGGGGGCGGGAGCTGGAGATCGCGGAGCTGCTGCGCTTCATCAAGCACAACGACATCCGCAACGTCGTGTGGCTGACGGCGGACGTGCACTACACGGCCGCGCACCACTATCACCCCGATCGCGCGCGCTTCAAGGACTTCGCCCCGTTCTGGGAGTTCGTTTCCGGGCCCCTGAACGCCGGCACGTACGGGCCCAACGAGCTCGACGACACGTTCGGCCCGGAGGTGACCTTCGTGAAGGCCCCGCCGGAGGGGAAGTCCAACCTGCCGCCGAGCGCCGGTATGCAGTTCTTCGGCGAGGTGCATATCGCCGGGGACACGGGCGTGATGAGCGTGCGGCTCAAGGACGTCGCCGGGGATACGCTCCACACGGTGACGCTGGAGCCGGCGTAACGGCAGCGGGGACGCGAGCCGGGTGCGGCACGGCGATGGCGCCGAAGCCGATGTGGACGTGTCTGCGCATGGTCGCCCCAGGGCGGCCATCCTGGCTTTGCCG
>NZ_WNXE01000653.1:0-943 GCF_010993615.1 Arhodomonas sp. KWT
GCGGCCAGGGGGAAGAAGACGGTCTGGGGATCGAGGCTGGGCGCGGCCGGGCGGGCCATGGCGGCACTCCTTGCGGGTTCCGTGGCGTGGAGAATGATACATCACGGCTGGCAGGACGTCGTGTGGCCGGAATGCCCGCTTCGGGCGACGGGGACACTCTGCACTTTGGATATGGGACGTGTTTTCGGGAATGACTCAGGGCGCAGTGGCGATGCCGTGGGCCGATCGTCGGATACGCCGCAAGGCGGCGAGGAGGGTGGTCGCCGAGCGGTAATTGAGGTAGTTTCCGTTCTAGCACCAAGCCGGTGCGCGCCGCCAGGAAGGCGGAAGCCGGTCCTCCGCGACTGACCAGGGAAGGTGACATGATGGCGAATATCCCCCCTTTGGGGCCCATTCCGGGCCGCTGTTCCATACGTGATCCCCACGCGTTCGGGTCGTGCCGGGCGTATCGTCCGCGCTATCCAGGCGCGTCACACGTCGACACCCCCCTGTTGTGTCACCGCGGCGCGCAATCCGGTGAGCTTTCCGGGGTGGATGGCCGTTTCCCCCGTCATGCGGTTCGATACGTCGCCAGGGCGGGGCATGCCGTGGCGGGGGGTGGGGCATGAGCGAGGGCGTCTACCCCTACACCCCGCCCAACCAGGCGGAGAGCTGGATGCGCCCGAGCGAGGAGAACCACGTCACGCGGGTGGTGTGCACGGACCGGGCGATCGCGGTGATCTTCGTGCCGGGGGTGATGGGCAGCAACCTGCGGCACAAGAAGGACAAGAGGTGCACGGGGCGATACCGATGATGGCACACCGATCGCCCATAGGCACTTCGAGCTCCGCCAGGGCAAGGAAGTCATCGCCACGGGCGTCACCGATGCCGAGGGGTACACCGGTATCCGGAAAAGCGAATTCATCGACGGCATGAGCATACGGCTCCGACGGGGACAGGGATG
>NZ_WNXE01000654.1:0-942 GCF_010993615.1 Arhodomonas sp. KWT
AAATCAAGTTGGCACGGGCTCTGCTTATGGCGGTGTGAGTGTTGCGCAGTGCCGGATTCGCCGGCGCATTCTCAGGAGAACTGCAATGAAGCTGCTCACTGCCATTATCAAGCCGTTCAGGCTGGACGACGTTCGCGAGGCGCTCTCCGACATCGGGGTGCGCGGCATCACTGTCACCGAGGTCAAGGGCTTCGGGCGTCAGAAGGGCCACACCGAGCTCTATCGCGGCGCGGAGTACGTCGTGGACTTCCTCCCCAAGATGAAGATCGAGGTCGCCCTCGACGACGCCCTCGTCGATCAGGCCGTGGAGGCGGTGGCCAAGGCCGCCAATACCGGCAAGATCGGCGACGGCAAGATCTTCGTCTTTCCGCTGGAACAGGCCATCCGTATCCGCACGGGTGAGTCGGGCAAGGACGCGCTCTGACCGGCGGCGTCACACGAATAACCGAATGGAGGCCTGATCGTGGAAAATCAGATCTTTGAGCTTCAGTACGCTATCGATACCTTCTACTTCCTCGTCTGCGGTGCCCTGGTCATGTGGATGGCCGCCGGCTTCGCGATGCTCGAGTCGGGGCTGGTGCGGGCGAAGAACACCGCCGAGATCCTGACCAAGAACATGGCGCTGTACGCCGTCGCCTGCATCATGTACCTGATCTGCGGCTACGCGATCATGTACGGCGGCGATATCTTCCTCTCCGGCATCGCGGGCGGACCCGACTACGTCCAGAAAACGCTCGCCGCCTCCGCCGAGTCCGGGTTCAACGGCGACTCGGTGTACGCCGACGCCTCGGACTTCTTCTTCCAGGTGGTGTTCGTCGCCACCGCCATGTCCATCGTCTCCGGTGCGGTGGCCGAGCGCATGAAGCTCTGGGTCTTCCTCGGTTTCGCGGTCGTCATGACCGGCTTCATCTACCCCATGGAGGGTGCCTGGACCTGGGGCGG
>NZ_WNXE01000655.1:0-941 GCF_010993615.1 Arhodomonas sp. KWT
TCCCCAATCGCTCGTGGCCGCCGAGGCCACGCCGCACAACGTGGTGACGGAGACCGAACGGATGAAGGCGAACACAGCTGTCGGGTCGCGTCGTAACGGCGGTTTCACGCTGGTCGAGATGGCCATCGTGCTCGCGGTAATCGGCTTGATCCTGGGCGCGGTGATGATCGGCCAGGACGTACAGCGCAATGCCGAGTACACCAAGATCAAGCGGACGTTCATCGACCAGTGGGCCGTTGCCTATAACGCGTACTACCAGCGCATGGGCGTGCCCGTGGGGGACAGCCAGACCGAGCCGCAGCTGATGGTCAACGGCCAGGTCTTCGTGGACGACGACAACCGCTCGGGCGCCGACGGCGACATGTCCGACGAGACCGGCCCCGGGGCGCTGTGCGTCGGCAACGGCGACACCGCGGGCCTCCGCGACCTGATGCTGCAGGCCGGCGTGGAGCTGCCCCCGGGACGCGGCGAGGGCTTCGAGGATCGTTACGTCTATCTCGACAGCAACGGCAATCCCCAGGAAATCCAGGTCTGCTTCCAGTGGAACCCGCCGGGCACGGATTCCGGCTCGGGCAACGTCATGACCATCTCCGGGCTGACCCCCGACCTCGCGCGCTACCTCGATCAGGCCACCGACGGCCAGGCCGACGCCAGGGAGGGCGTGTTCCGCCAGGAGGGCATCGGCGACGGCACCGACAACGAGCCCGGCGCGCAGTGGACGGCCAATAACACCTTCCGGACGGGCGCCGACGACGTTACCGCCGATGGCGAGGGGCGCAGCCGGGACGAGGACCAGGTCGTTACCGTCACCGCCCACTACAAGATGAACCAGTGATTCGGAGAGCCGTCATGCAGAACCTCAAGCAGCGCCCGTCCCGGGCGGCCGGCTTCACCCTCGTGGAGATGGCGATCGTGCTCGCGGTCATCGGCCTGATCCTGGG
>NZ_WNXE01000656.1:0-938 GCF_010993615.1 Arhodomonas sp. KWT
GCCCGTGGCAGGTGGCGACATCAATCACGCCGTGCGTCTCGGTGAATGCTTCGTCAAGCTCAACGATCCCGGGTACGCGGCGATGTTCGAAGCCGAGGCGGAGGGGCTCGCCGAGCTGGCGGCCGCCCGCGGCGGGCCGCGCGTGCCGGCGGTCGTCGCCCGGGGCGTGGCCGGGGGCCGGGCCTATCTCGTGCTGGAGTGGATCGATTTCGGCCAGCCCCGGCGGAACGGCTGGCACCGCATGGGCGAGGCCGTGGCCGCCATGCACGCCACCACCGCCGAACGCTTCGGCTGGCACCGGGACAACACCATCGGTACCACCTCCCAGCCCAATGCCTGGATGACCGACTGGGTCGCCTTCTTTGCCGAGCGGCGGCTCGGCCACCAGCTCGCCCTGGCGGCCGAGCAGGGCGCCCCCACGGGCCTGATCCGCGACGGCGAGCGCCTGCGCGACGGCCTTGGCGGGCTGTTCAGCGGCTACCAACCCGTGCCGTCACTACTCCACGGCGACCTCTGGGGCGGCAACGCCGCCTTCGACGGAGATGGGGCCCCCGTCATCTACGACCCCGCCGTGCACTACGGCGACCGCGAGTGCGACCTGGCGATGACCGAGCTGTTCGGCGGATTCCCCGCCGATTTTCACGCTGCCTACGACGCCGTTTGGCCGCGGGACGCCGGCTATCCGGTCCGGCGCACCCTCTATCAGCTCTACCACCTGCTCAACCACTTCAATCTCTTCGGCGGCGGCTTTGCCCGCAGCGCCCATGATGCGGTGCGGCGTCTGCTATCGGAGATCGGTTGATGCTGCATTGCGCGGTCGCGGGTGCGACGGCGCCGTCAATGACCGGCCGGAGTCAGCGATAACTGCCGTCGGGCTGGCGTTTCAGTCCGTAGTAGCTGGGGCGTACGCTGTTGTGCTCCTCCTGCCAGCGGCGGGA
>NZ_WNXE01000657.1:0-938 GCF_010993615.1 Arhodomonas sp. KWT
GTGGTGTCGTAGGTCATCAGGGCGGCGGTGAAGTCGCCGCCGGAGAGCCATTGCGCGTGGTCCCGGGCGCGCACGGTGACGGCGTCGCGCAGTGGCCTGCAGTGTTTCTCGTACTGCGCCTCGAATGCCTGGCGGGCGGCCTCGTCGTAGCATTCGAGGTAATCCGCCCAACTGAGTTCGACGGTGCGCTCGTGGTAGGCCTCGGCATTGTCGGGGCGCTGCGCGCGGCGCTCGGCGAGCTCGGCCCGGGCCCGGGCGAGGCGTTCGCGCTGCCAGGCGGGCATGCGATCCAGGAGTGCCGCCTGCTCCGCCGCCGGCCGCGCCTCGAAGTCCCGGGCGGCACGCAGATTGAGGTCTACCGGCGGCGCATTGCGGATTCGCTCGACGTTGGCGTCGGCACGCCGGCCGGCCCGCTCCGCCTTGATCCGGCGGAATCCGGTGATGAGCTCGGAAGTGGCCTTCTTCTCGAAGACCGCCTCGCTGTGTGTGTAGGCCTGGAGGCGCTCGGCGGCGTTGTTGCGGAACTGGTTGAGTGCGGTGGTGATGCCGATGGGGTCCTCGATCGCCAGGAGCGCTCCCTTGTCGATGAATTCGGGCGTATCGCGCACGGTCCAGTTCATGCGCTCGCGCAGCTGTCCGGCATCGTGGAATGCCCGGGCGGTGACGCCCGGGCCGGGGTAACAGTCCCCCTGAGACTGCGTCCCGCCATCGGTGGCGGCGAACTCGGGGACGCACGTGGCGATGTCGTCGGGGGACGTCGCGGATATGCCGTGCTGTCGTGCCAGCCAGCTGCCCACGTCGAACGCCTGCATGCACCGGTCACGCAGGTTGTCCCGGTTGGCAGCCATGGTCTCGAGCGTCGCCGCGCTCCAGAGATGATCGGAATAGGCGAGGTAGACCCACCCGGCCTCGCGTGCCTCGGGAATGGTGATGAACAG
>NZ_WNXE01000658.1:0-936 GCF_010993615.1 Arhodomonas sp. KWT
CTGGCCCGGCTCGGCCGCCACGCGGTGGAACGCGGCGGCCGGGTCACCGGCTTCCTCGCCTTCACCGGCGAGCTCACGGTGGATGTCCTGCCCCGCCTGATCCGGCCCCACCGCCTGCGCTGGCGCGCGATCGTCGCCGGCATCGAGCAGGCCGGGCTGTACGCGCTGCCCATCGTCGGTCTGCTGGCCTTCCTCATGGGCGTGGTCATGACCTACCAGGGCGGCTCGGTGCTGCGCTCCTACGGGGCGAATGTCTTTCTGGTCGACCTCATCGGCATCACCATGCTGCGCGAGATGGGCCCACTGCTTGCCGCGATCATCGTCGCCGGACGTACCGGCTCGGCATACGCCGCGGAGATCGGCACCATGCAGATCACCGAGGAGGTCGACGCCCTGCGCACCCTCGGCATCACCCCCTACGAGATGCTGGTGCTGCCCCGGGTCGCCGCCCTGGCCGTGGCCATGCCGCTGCTGGCCGTGTGGGCGGACGCCATGGGCGTACTCGGCGGGATGATCGTGGCCAACGGCCTGTACGACGTCAGCTTCGCGACCTTCCTCGACCGCCTGCCCTACGCGGTGCCGGTACGCATGTTCTGGGCGGGCATCGGCAAGACGCCGGTATTCGCATTGCTCATCGCCATGGTCGGCTGCTATCACGGGCTGCGGGTACGCGGCAGCGCCGAGGAGGTGGGCCGCGCGACGACCATGGCCGTGGTTCAGTCCATTTTTCTGGTGATCATCGCCGATGCCGTGTTCTCCGTCGTCTTCCAGCAGTTCGGGATCTGACGTGGCCGCGCCGGTCATCGAGGCCCGCGACCTGGTCACCGAGATCGGCGGCCGCCGCATCCACGACGGGCTCGACCTGCGTATCGAGCGCGGCGAGCTCATGGCCATCGCCGGCAGCAGCGGCTCGGGCAAGACCGTGCTGATCCGCGC
>NZ_WNXE01000659.1:0-935 GCF_010993615.1 Arhodomonas sp. KWT
GCGACGGACCACGCCCTCATGGCGCGGGCGATCCGGCTCGCGCGCCGGGGCCTGTACACCACGGACCCGAATCCCCGCGTCGGCTGTGTGATCGCCCGGGCGGGCGAGATCGTCGGTGAGGGCTGGCACGAACGCGCCGGCGAACCCCATGCCGAGGTCCACGCCCTGCGCGCGGCGGGCGCCGCGGCACGCGGGGCCACGGCCTATGTCACGCTGGAGCCCTGTGCCCACCACGGCCGCACCCCGCCCTGCGCGGACGCGCTCGCGGAGGCGGGCGTGGCGCGGGTGGTGGCCGCGGGCACGGACCCGAACCCGGTGGTGGCCGGCGGCGGGCTCGAGCGCCTGCGCCTCGCCGGCGTGGAGACAGCCGCCGGGCTGATGGCGGAACAGGCGCGGGGACTGAACCCGGGCTTCCTCCGGCGCATGGCCGAGGGGATGCCCTGGGTCCGCGTGAAGCTCGCCGCGAGCCTCGACGGCCGGACCGCGATGGCCTCCGGCGAGAGCCGATGGATCACCGGGGCGCCGGCCCGGCGCGACGTTCACCGCTGGCGGGCACGCAGCAGCGCCATGCTCACGGGCATCGGCACGGTGCTCGCCGACGACCCGGCGCTCACCGTCCGCGACGTCGACGCGCCGGTGATGCAGCCGGCGCGCTACGTGATCGACCCGTCCCTGCGACTGCCGGAGGGGGCCCGTCTGGTCGCCGACGGCGGCGGCGTTACGGTGTTCTGCAGCTGGCCGGACGATGCCCGGGTGGCCTCCCTGGAGGCGGCGGGCGTCCGCGTGGTGCCGCTGCCGCCGGACCCGCAGGGGCGCCCCGTGCTGACCGCCGTGCTCGCTGCCATGGCCCGGGACGGCGTCAACGAGGTGATGGTGGAGGCGGGGCCGACCCTGGCCGGCGCGGTGGTCGCCGCCGGCCTCGCCGACGAGCTGAT
>NZ_WNXE01000065.1:0-15318 GCF_010993615.1 Arhodomonas sp. KWT
AGCCAGCCCGCAGCGCCCCGTCGTCATATACCGCACGCGCTTGCTCGAAAAGCGCGGCCGGATAGCGGCCCCCGCTCGAGACTTTCCGGCTCCCCGCGGATAGCGGCCCGGATAAACTCCGACACGGGGATGTCGGCTGCCAGGAGCAGACGACCTACGGCCGTGCCGCACCCCTCTCCCCTTGCGGGAAAGGGGCCGGGGGAGAGGGGTTCTCCCGGAGCCAGCGGGTCTTGTGAAACCGCTTACGGCAGCCAACATCTCCACGGGCGGGTACCGCACGGGACAGCCGCGGGGTGCCGCCAATTGGCCTGCCCCGGCGGAGCCGGCCATCCGTGGCCGGTTGGGTCCTACTTCCAGTTGTAGCTGACCGTCAGGGTCGCCTTGCGGCCCTCGCCCCACCAGCACCAGCCGTAGTCGGCGTAGCAGGAGGTGACGTATTTCTTGTCGGTGAGGTTGCTGACGTTGAGCGCCATGCGCCAGCCGTCCAGGGACGGATCGACGGCACTGAGGTCGTAGCGTACCGCCGCGTCCGGGAGGGTGTACGAGGGGATCCCGATATCGTTGACGGAGTCGCCGTACTGCTCGCCCACGTAGCGGACGCCGCCGCCGAGCTCCAGGCCGCACCATGACGCCGCTCCCGCCTGACACACCTGCCCCGAACCATAGCCCGTGCACCGAACGCCCCAAAAAGCGCGACACCACTGTCGACAACGGACTTGTGACTTACTGCACAGCGGCCTACGCTGAATTCATTGCGCCGATGCGGCCACACGTGACTGCCGGGAAATCCGGTGCCGGGCAGAACTCCGGGATTCCCTGGTGCATCGGAATAGAGAGCCAGCAGATCTGCGCTACCCTCCAGCGCGCTTTTCACTGACAAGAGCCGCGTAATGGAGAATGAGGGGGTAAGGCTGCGACCACGAAAACAGGTGGCCGTGCTTTCCACGGACAGCGAACGAGAAAAGGGCTGGGACGCCCATGAACAGCACCACGCGAATCTACCGCATCCACGACCTCCTCCGCCGGCACCGGCGCCCGGTGCCCATGCGCCGCTTTTGCGAGGAGCTCGAGGTATCCAGGGCAACGATAAAGCGCGATATCCAGCTCATGCGCGACCAACTCGGCGCACCGCTGGAATACGACCCCGGCGCCAACGGCTATTACTACGCCGAGCACGAGGGCCCGTTCGAGCTTCCCGGCGTCTGGCTGAACCACAGCGAGCTCTACGCGCTACTCGCCTCGGAGCAGTTGCTGGAGGCCGTACAGCCCGGCGTGCTCAGTGACCGCATCGGCCCGCTCCGCGGACGGCTGCGCCGACTCCTTGGGGCAAGCGGCGCGAGTGCGGAGGAATTCGCCCGGCGGGTACGCATCGACCGGGTCACCAGCCGTGCGGCACCGGGCGAGGCCTTCGCCCCGGTGGCCGACGCCACCCTCTCGCGCCGGCAGCTCGCGTTCACCTACCACGGGCGGGCCCGCGATGACCGCAGCGACCGCCACGTCCACCCCCAGCAGCTCATTCACTACCGGGGCAACTGGTACCTGTCGGCCTGGTGCACCGACCGGGAGGCGTTACGCGTGTTCTCACTCGACCGCATCGAGGACGCCACGGTTCTGGATGCCCCGGCGCAGGACGAGGACACGACCGAACATGACCGCTATCTGCGCGGCAGTTTCGGCATCTTCACCGGCACGGCCGAATCCTGGGCGGTACTCCGCTTCTCCGCACGTGCCGCCCGCTGGGTCGCCGACGAACGCTGGCACCCGGACCAGATCGGCCGCTGGACACCGGACGGGCAATGGGAGCTCCAGGTGCCCTACTCCGACCCCACCGAACTGATACAGGAAGTGCTGCGCCACGGGCCGGACGCGACGGTCATCGCGCCGGAGGCTCTACGCCAACATGTCGCGGATGAACTCCGGCGAGCGGTGGCGCAATACTGTTGATTCATACAGTGGCGCAGCGCGTGAGCCACCCTTGGTAGTAGAAACACAAAGGACGTACGCACGGAAAGGGAGGGGGCGACATGATCACGCGCAGAAACCTGCTGCAGGCATTGGCGGCAGTACCGTTGGCCGGGACCGCTGGGCTCGTGTCCGGGCGGTCTCCCAAGGGCATAACCATTCAGCGCTCATCGCTCGCCGGTTTCCAGTTCCACGAGGGCGAGACGGTATGGGCGAGCCTGCGAATCGGCCAGCCACTCGCGCTGATCCGCGAGCCGGATAACCCCCACGACTCGCGGGCCGTCCGTGTGGAATGGCGGGGCCGCAAGCTCGGGTACATTCCCCGGCGCGACAATACGGCCATCAGCCAGATGCTGGACCGCGGCGAGCGGCTGGAGGCCCGGATTATCGAGTTACAGGCATCGCGAAGTCCGTGGCAGCGGGTCCAACTGGAAGTCGGCATCCCCACAAGCACATAGAGCCACACGAGGCGCACTCGACCAGTGGGGCCCGGGAAGATCAGCACATTCGGCGAGGACCACAGTGAACGACTACACCGCTCTCTTTCGACAAGCCATGAACGATCAGGGGCTCGTCCCGTATCCCTACCAGCACCGCCTCGTGGATGGACCGTGGCCCGATCTGCTTAATGTCCCCACCGGCCTGGGCAAAACGGCGGCCATCAGCCTGGCCTGGGCCTACCGCCGGGGTGTTCGTGCCGGCGGTGAGCGCACGGCCGCCGAGCCCGGGATACCCCGTCGCCTGGTCTGGTGCCTCCCCATGCGAGTGCTGGTGGAACAGACCGTCGACAATGCCCGGGCCTGGCTCTCCCGGCTGGGGGTGCTCGGTGCCCCCGGAGAAGAAGGGAAGGTCACCGTGCATACCCTAATGGGTGGTGAGCCCGAACTTAAGCAGGCTAGCTGGGCCAGCAATCCGGAGCAGGAAGCGATACTTGTCGGCACCCAGGACATGCTTCTCTCCCGCGCGCTGATGCGCGGCTACGGCATGAGCCGCTACCAATGGCCGGTTCACTACGCCCTGCTCCATAACGACGCACAGTGGATCTTCGACGAGGTCCAGCTCATGGGCCCGGCGCTGCCCACGAGCACCCAGCTCGAGGCGTTCCGCCGCACGCTGCACACCGCCGCGCCGGCACGGAGCACTTGGGTTTCAGCAACACTGCGGGAAGACTGGCTCGACACCGTGGACTTCCGCGGCTTCCGGCGCGAAGGCCTTGAGCGGATCGAGCTGACAGACTCGGATCAGGAAACCGACGGCGTGACGGCCCGCATTCACGCGCCCAAGGCCCTGAAGCAGACCAGGACCTGCCTGACCAAAGCGGACAAAAAGGGGCAAAGTGCCTACATCGGGGCACTCGCCGAGGAAATCGCGGCCGCTCATGCGCCGGGCGAACAGACACTCGTCATCATCAACCGCGTGGAGCGGGCGCAGGCACTGTATGACGCCCTGGCGGATCACGACGCCGAGCGGCTCCTGCTGCATGCCCGTTTCCGGCCCGCAGAACGTGCCCGGATCGAGGCCCGTTTGCGGGAGCCCCCTGCCAGCGGGGGCCGCATCGTCGTCGCCACACAGGCGGTCGAGGCCGGTGTGGATCTGGACAGCCGTGTCCTGTTCACGGAGCTGGCCCCGTGGGCCTCACTCGTGCAGCGCTTCGGCCGCTGCAATCGTGCCGGCCGCTTCGACGATGCCCGCGTTCACTGGGTCGACCTGGACGAGGAGAACGGCGACCTGGTGCTCCCGTACGAAGCGACGGACCTGGCTCACGCCCGCGAGCAGTTGAACGCCAGTGACTCTGCCGCGCCCGCGGATCTGCCACCGGTCACGGGACGGCCCGGGGTGAGTCAGGTTCTGCGCCGCCGCGACCTGCTGGACCTGTTCAACACGGACCCGGACCTCTCCGGTTTCGACGTCGACGTTTCCCCGTATATCCGGAATACGGGGACACCACCTGTGCATGTCTTCTGGCGGGACGCCGACCGGACCACGGCGGCCACACAGGATGGCCCGTCCCGGGACGAGCTCTGCCCGGTGTCGCTCCCCCAGCTGCGCGAACATCTCGACAAGCGCCTGCCCGGGAAACGGCGCAAGGCAACCGGCCGCGACCAGCCGCTCGCCTGGTACCTCAATCCCCTGGCCGGCGACGTCCGAGGCGGCGCCTGGGAGCCTCTGCGCTCGGGAATGCTGCGCCCGGGTCAGGTCGTCATGCTCTGCGCGGCGGACGGCGGATACGACGTCGACCGCGGGTTCCGGACCGGTACCGACGCCGCTGTCCCTCCGGTGGCGACACCGGATCCGACCGAATCCGTGGAAGGCTACGGCAGCGACCCGCTCACCTATATAGGCCGGCCGGTGACCCTGCCGATCCACTTGGCCGACACCGCCGCCGCGATGGGAGAGCTCGCCGCAGCACTCCGGCTGCCCGAGCACGAACGCAACGCACTCGTGACCGCGGCCCGCTGGCATGACGTCGGCAAGGCCCACGAGGCCTTCCAGCGCGGCATCGGCGCCGCCCCGGAGGACGACCCCGGTGGCCCCTGGGCGAAATCCGGTCACTCCGATCTTCCCCGATATCACACCATCGACGAGGATGGAGAGACCCATAGACGCCCCGGATTCCGCCACGAGCTGGCCTCGGCACTGGCGTGGCTGGCCCACGCCGGCGACAAGCGGGAAGCAGCGGAACGGGACCTCGTCGCCTACCTCATCGCGGCACACCATGGCCGCGTCCGGATGGGGCTGCGAGCGCTCCCGGAGGAACGGGAGCCCCCCGGAGACGGCACGCTCTACGCGCGCGGCGTCTGGGCCGGCGACACGCTGCCGTCACTGGCGTTCGATGGCGAATACCTCGAACCCGTAACCCTGGAGCTCGACCTCATGCGCCTGGGCAAGGGCCCACAGGGCCCATCCTGGAGCGAGCGCACCCACCGCCTGCTCGACACGTTCGGACCGTTCCGCCTCGCCTGGCAGGAATCGCTGGTACGCATCGCCGACTGGCGGGCAAGCCGCCGGGAATCGCAGGGAGAGACAACATGACCGAGCACCTCACCCTGGCCGGTTGCACCCCGATCCCGCTGGCCAACTATCTCAAGGCCCTCGGCGTGCTCCGGCTCGTCGCCGAGCAGGCGGACCGCGACGCCCGCGGCTACTGGCTCAACGAGCAATTCGTCCTGGACAGCAGCCTGGATGCTGCGGCCCTGCAACGATTCTTTCTTGAACACTACCGCCCAACGCCGGTACTGGCACCATGGAATGGCGGCAGCGGCTTCTACCCCAAGGACAACCAGGACGGCATCGCCCCTCTGACCCGGGCAACCGCACCCCGGCTCGTCGAGCTGCACGATGCTATCGAGCTCATCCGCACGATCCTCGATCGCGAGAGCCTGACCGAACGGCCCGGCGGTGACACCAAGGCGGCCCTGCTGGGCGAGCTGCGGGCCGAGCTGCCCGACTCCGCTCTGGCGTGGCTCGATGCCGCAGTGGTACTCACCGAGGAATCCCCGAAATATCCCCCGCTGCTGGGCACCGGCGGCAACGACGGGCGCCTGGATTTCACCAACAACTTCATGCAGCGCGTGGTCGCCGTGATCGACACGGCGACCGGCGAACCATCGCCCGGCGCCGCCGGATGGCTGGAAGAAGCACTGTTCGCCTCGGCCACACCGGGGCTTCCCACGTCGAAGGTCGGACAGTTCGCACCGGGCGACGCCGGCGGCCCGAACCAGGTCAGTGGTTTCGAGGCGGACAAACCGCTGGTCAACCCGTGGGACTTTATTTTCATGCTGGAAGGGGCTCTCCTCTTCGCCGCCGCCGCAACCAAACGGCTGGAAGGCACCGAGCGCAGCGGGGTCAGCTATCCGTTCACGGTTCGCGCCACCGGCGCCGGCTCCGGGAGCACGGCGACCGGGGACGAGGGCAATGCACGCGCGGAGTTCTGGGCCCCACTCTGGCCCGATCCGGTCGGCCTGCCGGAACTCTCCGCCCTGCTCGCCGAGGGCCGCGCAACCCTCGGCCGCCGCCCGGCCCGGGACGGCCTCGACTTCGCGCGCGCCGTATCCCGTCTGGGCGTGGACCGCGGGCTCACGTCATTCCAGCGCTATGCCTTTCTCATGCGCTCCGGAAAGGCCTACTTCGCCACGCCACTGAACCGTGTCGGTGTCCGCCGCAACCCCAGTGCCGACCTGATCGACGAGCTGGACACGCATCGCTGGCTCGGCCGCTTCCGGTCCCATGCCCGCCGGGAAGGGGCCAACCGGGTGCTCTCCCTCGCCCGCCGACTGGAGGATGCGCTCTTCGAGCTCGCGACATCGCGGGATGACGAGGGGCCCGTCGTCCGCCGGCTGCTCGTCGTCCTGGGCGAGATTCAGCTCTATCTCGCCCGCAGCCCCAAGGCACGGGACAACTGCCCGCCGGTACCACGGCTCTCCGCGCAGTGGTTCCTCCGCGCGGATGACGGCAGCCCGGAGATGTCCATAGCGGCCGCACTGGCCGGCCTGCACGCTCGGGACGCCAAGGGTGCATGGCGACTGCGCCTGCGGCACTACCTCGCCCCCGAGCGAGGCGGACACACGCCCGAATGGGACGACCAGGCGGATCACGCCGTCATCTGGCACGCGGGCGCCCGGATCGAGGATAACCTGGCCGGCGTCCTGGCACGGGGGCTGCTCGAGACCACACGAGGCGGTTTTCCAGACAAACCACTGTACTCACCGCGCACCGCACCGCTCGACGACGTCGCCGACTGGCTGAACGGCAACCTCGACGATCGCCGGCTGGCCCGTCTGCTGCCCGGGCTGGCATTGGTCGACATCCCGAAGGGGTACGGCCACAGCACGACGAGGAGCCTCCCGCTCCCCGCCGCATACCGGTTGCTCAAGCCCCTTTTCTGCACCGATGAACAGCTGCTACGCACGGAAAAGATCCCTGCGGAGACGCACCTTCCTCTACCGCGCGAAATCCCGCGGCGCCTGCACAGCGGCGACGTCGCCGAGGCGCTCGCAAGCGGACTCCGGCGTTTGCGAGCGGCGGGGATTCGCACCGGAGCGCACGCGATCAACCCGGGCCACCGCGACGGCCGCCGGCTGCTGGCCGCATTGATGATTCCGATTGCCGATTCGGCGCTGAAATCGTTGTGGCACGCGGAAACCGCCACCGAACAGACCCAGAAGACATCAGAGACCGACTGAAGGAGCCAGAATCATGTCCCTGAATCTCGATGCACTCGCCCACGCCCCGCGTCTGCTGCTGGAGGCCGATCTGGAGCCGATCCAGGGCTCGCGTTTCCAGCCCACCGGCTTCCCGGACCTCGGTGCCGCCGAATACCCCGCGCCCGAGGGCAACGCCCGCATGCTGCTGGTGGAATCCGCCCAGAGCATGGCCAACCGGCTGGAAGCCGTGTGCTGGGACGAAGCCGAGCAGGACTGGGTCGAGCCACTGAAGGGGCTGCCCTACGTTCGCGTCCGCAACGCCGACGACGAGGTCCTGACGAGCTCCGTGCTGGAGGCGCACCGGCTCAACTCCCCGTACATCCTGGAAGGCCAGGACAAAACGGTGCTGGACATGCTCAAGGACGAGCTCGCCCACATGGAGCAGGGGCGGGTCGATATCCGCAAGCTCGCCGAAACGCTGGTGCGCGTGGACACCAACGCCGCGCTCCACGGTGTTTTCCTCGCGAAGAAGGAGCTCGCGGGTGGGCGGCTGCGCCTACCCCGCGCCCTGTCGGCATTCATCGAGGCCGAAGACGTCCAGGTCGCCGCCAGCGGCGGCGTGAAAGTGGATACCGTCGACCCGGGCGGTGACACCTCCAAGGGGTTCGGCAACGTCCCCTATGCCCGTGACGAGTACGTCGCCCCGCGCATCACCGCCTACTTCAACCTGGACCTCTCCCAGATCCGCGCCTTCGGGCTCGGCGAGGCCGCCGAGCACCTGCTGATCGCGCTGGCGCTGTTCAAGATCCGCCGGTTCCTGGATACCGGCCTGCGGCTGCGCACGGCCTGCGACCTGGAGTGCCGCGAGCTGCGCGCCACACGCCCGGACGGCTTCGAGGTACCCCAGCTCACGGAGCTCGAAAACACCCTGCCCGGGCTCATCCAGTCCGCCGCCGGCGCGGGACTGTTCAACGAGCCGCGTATCACCGAAATCACGTACAGGAAGTAATCATGCTGGCCATCGCCTTTCGCTTCCCGGCGGGGCGGTATCACGCCACCCCGTGGGGCCGCCACGTCAACGAGGCCGAGGTCGAGTGGCCGCCGTCGCCGTGGCGCATCCTCCGTGCCCTGGTGGCGACCTACCACCGCAAGGGCTGGGCGGACCGCCACCCGGAGCCGGTGCTCGACGGACTGCTGGAGGCGCTCTCGGAGACGCTTCCCTCCTACGCGCTACCCCCGGCGATCCAGGCCCACAGCCGGCACTACATGCCCCAGGGACGGCTCAGCGGCGGCCGCGAGGCCACGTCGCTGGTCTTCGACGCCTTCGCGCGCATCCACCCGGAGCACGAGCTTGTCGCCTGCTGGCCGGCACTGACACTCCCGGCGGAACAGCGCGAGCTGCTCGACGACCTCCTGCGCGACCTCGGTTTCCTCGGGCGCGCGGAGAGCTGGGTGGAGGCACGCCGCCTGGAAGAATGGACCGGCGAGCCCAACTGCCAGGCCTCGGAGCTCGGCGTCGACCCGGATACCGGACTCGCCCTGGACCCGGTACGCGTCATCGCACCGGTCCCTCCGGGCGAGTATCCACCCTGGCGCGAACACACGATCTCCGCGCATGGGCTGGATGGCAAAAAGCCCAGGAAACGCGAGCGCGCCATCCTCGCGACCCTTCCCGAGCGGTTCGTCGACACGCTGCGTGTCGAAACCGCGGACCTCCAGGCCGCGGGCTGGAGCAGTCCGCCCGGTGCCCGCTTCGTCACCTACCAGCGCCCGTCGGACGCCTTCACGCCCACGGCGACGACACGGCCACCGTCGCGGCCGCACCCCGCGACCACGGTCCGTCTGGCCCTGTCCGGCCGCCCGCTCCCGCGGCTCGAGGATGCCGTGCGCATCGCCGAGATCGCCCGAATGGCCACTATCAAGAAGGCCGAACACGTCGGTGACGGCACCATTCCACCGGCATTGTCGGGACACAACCTCCCCGGGGATGCCAATCACGGCCACGCCTTCTACCTCCCGGAGGACGCCGACGACGACGGACACATCGACCACATCCTCGTCCACGCCCCGGACGGCCTGCCTGCGCAGGCCATACAGGCACTCGACCGCATCCGCCGGCTGTGGGATCGCGACGGCCGGTGGCCGGTACTCGTGGAAGGCTACGGCGACCGCGAGGCCTTCCCGGACGCCGTGCCCTTCGGCCACGGCCGGGTATGGACCTCCGTCACCCCGTACCTGCACCCCTGGTTCGCGAAAAAGCGCTTCGGCGTCGCCGAGCAGATCGCCCGGGAGTGCCGGCAGCGCGGTCTGCCCGAGCCCGAGCGCATCGAGCCGGTGGAGCGGGTAAAGGTCGGCGGCACACCGCGGCGGCCCGTGCACTTCCGGCGCTTCCGGAGCACGCCGAAACGGCTCCGCCAGCCCGATACACGCGGACAGTTCCTCACGCTGACCTTCCCCGAACCGGTGGCGGGGCCGATCGCGCTCGGCTTCGCCTGTCATTTCGGGCTCGGCCTGTTCCGGCCGGTAAGCGGGGAGCCAGGGGACGAATAGCGCGCGGATCGACCTACATGATTCCCAGCGCGGTGGAGAGGCCGCGCTCGACCGCGGCCATCTCCTCGGCGTTCAACGTGGTCAGGGGACCGTCCCCGAGATAGGCGGTGTCCAGGGTACGGGGCTGCTCGACGACGACGAAGGAATCCCGGAGCAGCCGCTCCCGTGCCGGCAGGTGCGGGCGAAAGTGCGTCATCGATGCACGGGCCTGCGTGGTGAGAGGGAGGACGATGACCATGCCCGTTTCCAGCGCCAGCAACGCATCATGCTGCATGATCAGCACCGGCCGCATCTTGCCGATCTCACGACCACGGTTCGGGTTGAGGTTGGCGCCCCGGACCTCGCCGCAGCGCATCACCGCCACCAGCCCTCCCCCTCATCCTCCTCGGGTGAAGGCGGGGAGGCTCCAATCTCTGCGGCACTCATTTCGCGGGCGAGCGCCTGTGCGTCAGCCCGCAGGGTCTCGTCGCCATAGACCGCCTGCGCCTCCGCAACGAACGCGGCCAGATAGCGCTCCCGCTCCAGGCGCTCCAGATATTCCCGTATCGCCTCCCGGGCAAGCTCCGACCTCGGCCGGTGGCTCAGCTTCGCCTCCCGCTCCAGGGTCCGGGTCAGCTCGTCAGGCAGGCGCACATTCAGAGTGCCCATGGCACCAACCTCTCGTGATCAACCTGCAAATCGCACCACGAAATGTAACACAGAACCGGATACGGCAACGCCATGACGGACCGACAGCAGCGTGATCTTCCGCTCCCGTTTCCGGAGCTCAATGACGATCAGCCGTTGCTACCGGCACGGATGATCAACGAGTACGAGTACTGCCCGCGGCTGGCATACCTCGAATGGGTGCAGGGCGAGTGGGCAGACTCCGGCGACACGGTCAGCGGGCGGCGGATCCACCGCCGGGTCGACAGCCGGGAAGAGCCGCTGCCCGACGCCGATGCGGACAGCGACGAGCGGCTCCACTCCCGCTCGGTAACGCTCTCCTCCAACCGCCTGGGGCTCATCGCCAAACTGGATATCGTCGAGACCGAGGGCGACGAGGCCATGCCCGTGGATTACAAGCGCGGCAAGCGGCCTCACGTGGAAAAAGGCGCCTATCTGCCGGAACAGGTCCAGCTCTGCGTCCAGGGCATGCTGCTGGAGGAGCACGGCTACCGCGTCGAGGCCGGAACCCTCTATTTCCGCGGCTCCCGCGAGCGGGTGCGCATCCCCTTCGACGACGAGCTGCGCGAGCGCACCGTTGACGCCGTCAGCGGCCTGCGCGCCCTCGCCGCCGGCGGACGGATCCCGCCACCGCTGGAGGACAGCCCCAAGTGCCCGCGGTGCTCGCTGGTGACCATCTGCCTCCCGGACGAGGTGAACAACCTCCGCCGCCTGAGCGAGAGCGTGCGCCCGTTGTCCGTGATGAACGACGAGGCGATGCCGCTCTACGTTCAGGCCCACCGTGCGGCGGTCCGCAAGAAGGGCGAAGTCCTGGAAATCACCGTCGAGGACGAATCCAGCACCAAGGCCCGCCTGCGCGACGTCTCCCAGCTCGTGCTCATGGGCAACGTCTATGTCACCACGCCGACACTGCACGAGCTGATGCGCCGGGAAATCCCCGTCACCTGGCATTCCTATGGCGGATGGTTCCTCGGACACAGCCAGGGCACCGGCCACAAGAACGTCGAGCTGCGCACCGCCCAGTATCGCCGCAGCTTCGACGACGCCGCGTGCCTGCACATCGCCCGCCGCCTGGTCGCCAACAAGGTCGTCAATTCCCGGACCCTGCTCAGGCGCAACATCAAGACACCCGACGAGTCCTCCGACGAGCTACTGGAGGCACTGAACCGCGACGCCCGCCGCGCCCTGCGCGCCGAACAGCTGGACGAGCTGCTGGGCATCGAGGGCACCGCCGCGGCGCGCTACTTCGGTGCGTTTTCCCGCATGATCCGACCGCCGGGCGGCGATGCCGAGATGACGTTCGACTTCTCGCGCCGCAACCGGCGACCGCCAGCGGACCCGGTCAACGCCCTGCTCTCGTACGCCTACTCCGTGCTCGTACGCGCCTGGACCGTCACTCTGTCCGCCGTGGGCTTCGACACGTACCGCGGCTTCTACCACCAGCCCCGCTACGGCCGGCCCGCACTGGCGCTCGACATGATGGAACCCTTCCGGCCGCTGATCGCCGAATCCGCCGTACTCACCGCCATCAACAAGGGGCAGGTGCGGCCCACGGACTTCATCACCGCGGCGTCGGCAGTGAATCTGACACGGGACGGACGAAAGCGCTTTCTCGCCACCATCGAGCAGCGCCTGGACCAGGAAATCACCCACCCCGACTTCGGCTACCGCGCGAGCTACCGGCGCATCCTGGAAATCCAGGCCCGGCTCGCCGCGCGCCACGTCATGGGCGAAGTGCCCGAATTCCCCGGCTTCGTGACCCGCTAGGGAGGTGCGCCATGAACCGGCCACGACTGTACATCGTCGCCTACGACATCGCCGACCAGAAGCGCTGGCGCCGGGTCTTCCGGCTCATGCACGGCTACGGCGAATGGCTCCAGCTCTCCGTGTTCCAGTGCCGGCTCGATGAGCGCCGCCACGCCGAACTCGTGGGCACGCTCGAGGAAGTGATCCACACGACGGAAGACCACGTGCTGATCATGGACATCGGCCCGGCGGACACCGTCGAGCCGCGCGTCGTGAGCCTCGGCAAGACACGTTTCGAGCCCGTACAGCGTCAGGCTATTATCGTGTGATGGACACCGACGCCCCGGCAACAATGCGGCACCGTGCTCGCCGCCCGCTGGCGAGCACCGCGATGGCGTGTCACGCCCCGGGGTCGCTCGCAACACGAATGCTCTTTAACAATCAGGGAATTACACTCCCGAACAGGAATCAGGTATGCTTCGCGCACCGCTCCACTCCCCCTTGCGCACCGGACGCTCGCAGACAAGCGCCTCAGGCGCGACACAACAGGCCCTGGATCAGGGCCTGTGCTCCTCGGCATCCCGCCGAGGCTCCTTTGAAGCGCCTCCACCTCGGCGTCCACCCGCTCCCCACCGGACAGGTGCTCCTCGGCATCCCGCCGAGGCTCCTTTGAAGCAACGGCGTCCTCGCCATGGAGGAGCAGTAAATGTACGGCGTGCTCCTCGGCATCCCGCCGAGGCTCCTTTGAAGCGGGCACCAGCAGGAGACAGTGCAGAGTAACGAGATCCGGTGCTCCTCGGCATCCCGCCGAGGCTCCTTTGAAGCGCCCCGTCCGAGTTCCGCTGCCAGTGCGGGCAGTGCGGTGCTCCTCGGCATCCCGCCGAGGCTCCTTTGAAGCTGGTTGCTCATGGCCGCCTCGATCAGGCGCCGCACCAGTGCTCCTCGGCATCCCGCCGAGGCTCCTTTGAAGCGACCCGGCCGCAACGGACGGCTCCAGTGTCGCATTCAAGTGCTCCTCGGCATCCCGCCGAGGCTCCTTTGAAGCGAGGGCGAGGGCGTTGACTTCCTCGTGACGCCGGACCGGTGCTCCTCGGCATCCCGCCGAGGCTCCTTTGAAGCCTCGATATCCTCCGGGAGGCTGCGGCCGGCGCCGTCGTGCTCCTCGGCATCCCGCCGAGGCTCCTTTGAAGCGCTTCCATCACTCTCGGCGAACCAGCCCACCGCGAAGTGCTCCTCGGCATCCCGCCGAGGCTCCTTTGAAGCCTGCCGACGAGTACGTGTTCGTGCAGCGTCGGCTGGGTGCTCCTCGGCATCCCGCCGAGGCTCCTTTGAAGCGGAGGTGGGGCAGTGAGCGCACGCGATGAGATGAATGGGTGCTCCTCGGCATCCCGCCGAGGCTCCTTTGAAGCCCGTAGACGACTCGGCTTGGCACCACCTAGTTCTGGTGCTCCTCGGCATCCCGCCGAGGCTCCTTTGAAGCCACGAACTACCAGATCCACAGCGGCAGGCACTCTTTGTGCTCCTCGGCATCCCGCCGAGGCTCCTTTGAAGCTCGCTGCGTTACTGGAGGGGACGGCGGAATGAGCAAGTGTGCTCCTCGGCATCCCGCCGAGGCTCCTTTGAAGCCACCAAGACGGAACACTTCGTCGAAGAAGTACGGCAGCGTGCTCCTCGGCATCCCGCCGAGGCTCCTTTGAAGCACGCCACCGGAGCTGGTCAGAGCAACTCCATCCTTGTGTGCTCCTCGGCATCCCGCCGAGGCTCCTTTGAAGCACACAGTACCAGCGAACAATGGCCCGCTGAGGTTCAGGTGCTCCTCGGCATCCCGCCGAGGCTCCTTTGAAGCGATAGATGAAGCCTGCTATGGCGCCCGTGAGCCCAGGTGCTCCTCGGCATCCCGCCGAGGCTCCTTTGAAGCGCCGGGGCAGTGGAGCGGCCTACCTGGACATCAGCCAGTGCTCCTCGGCATCCCGCCGAGGCTCCTTTGAAGCAAGCGCAACACGGTAGCTGAACTAACCAACTCAGTGGTGCTCCTCGGCATCCCGCCGAGGCTCCTTTGAAGCTTCGTCCAGGTCCTCGCGGACGGTCTTCAGGGCAGAGTGCTCCTCGGCATCCCGCCGAGGCTCCTTTGAAGCGCGACGATGCGTGGGAACTTCGCCACGTTCACACGCACGTGCTCCTCGGCATCCCGCCGAGGCTCCTTTGAAGCTAGGTCTGGCGGAACAGGATGCCCTTCCACTCGGCCCCGTGCTCCTCGGCATCCCGCCGAGGCTCCTTTGAAGCACCTGCATGGACTCGCCGATCCGCTCGACGCTGAAGTGCTCCTCGGCATCCCGCCGAGGCTCCTTTGAAGCCAGCTTCATTGCCCGCGACCCGGTATGCCTCGGCCGCGTGCTCCTCGGCATCCCGCCGAGGCTCCTTTGAAGCATGCGGCAGGTCGGCGACGTCCTCAACTCGTACTCCCGGGTGCTCCTCGGCATCCCGCCGAGGCTCCTTTGAAGCCCGTTTGATATACGCCAGTCCGGCTACCAGCTTGCATTTGTGCTCCTCGGCATCCCGCCGAGGCTCCTTTGAAGCAGGGCCCTCGCCTGAGTGATCTGTCCGTTCAGTCCGGTGCTCCTCGGCATCCCGCCGAGGCTCCTTTGAAGCCGCCGAACCCCGCTTTGCGTCTGCGAGCGCAGAGACCGGTGCTCCTCGGCATCCCGCCGAGGCTCCTTTGAAGCAGCCCCGCGTGGACGACTGCGGCCGGCGCGACGACTGGTGCTCCTCGGCATCCCGCCGAGGCTCCTTTGAAGCCAGGCGCAAAAGTACCGGGCCATCGCACTCCGGGAGGTGCTCCTCGGCATCCCGCCGAGGCTCCTTTGAAGCCGTTTGGTGTGGGGCTCTCCATCACCGAATCTCGTAGTGCTCCTCGGCATCCCGCCGAGGCTCCTTTGAAGCCTGGCACGAATGTCGTGACCCTGCACGCCGACACCGAGAGTGCTCCTCGGCATCCCGCCGAGGCTCCTTTGAAGCGACGACTTCGGCGACCGCATCCTGAGCGTGTTCAAGGACGTGCTCCTCGGCATCCCGCCGAGGCTCCTTTGAAGCACGTTGGCAGTTATGTCACCGATCCGCCGTATGGCATGTGCTCCTCGGCATCCCGCCGAGGCTCCTTTGAAGCGGCATGCAGTACGTGCATTGGTCCGACGGCGCGCGTGGTGCTCCTCGGCATCCCGCCGAGGCTCCTTTGAAGCGGCAAGACGGCGAA